>NZ_QAIU01000418.1:9225-14404 GCF_003061205.1 Pseudomonas sp. HMWF006 | reverse complement strand
AACCAATACTGATGGTCAGGCTCGCCCCTTCCGCCGGAGTGTTGTGCGGAATCTTCAGTGCCGCCACGGTCTGGCGCAGTTTCTCCGCCACCAGCCGCGCGCCGCCCGGCGAGGTGTTCGGCAGCACCAGCGCGAACTCCTCACCGCCATAACGCGCCGGCAGGTCCGACGGCCGGGCGCTGGCGTCGCGGATCGCCGTGGCGACCTTGCGCAAGGCCTCGTCACCCTCGACATGGCCGAAGGTGTCGTTGTAGGACTTGAAGTAATCGACATCAATCATCAGCAACGACAGCTGACTCTGATCACGCAGCGAACGGCGCCATTCCAGCTCCAGGTACTCGTCGAAGTGCCGGCGGTTGGACAGCCCGGTCAAGCCATCGGAGTTCATCAGCCGCTGCAGCACCAGGTTGGTGTCGAGCAACTGTTGCTGGCTGACCCGCAACGCACGGTAGGCCGCATCCCGTTGCAACAGGGTCATGTAGGAGCGCGAGTGATATCGGATGCGCGCTACCAGTTCGATGGTGTCCGGCAGCTTCACCAGATAATCGTTGGCGCCGGCGGAAAACGCCGCGCTCTTGATCAACGGGTCTTCCTTGGTCGACAGGACGATGATCGGAATGTCCTTGGTCGCCGGGTGATTGCGGTATTCGCGCACCAGGCTCAGGCCATCGAGGCCGGGCATCACCAGATCCTGGAGGATTACCGTCGGTTTGATCCGCACGGCCTGGGCAATGGCCTGATGCGGGTCGGAACAGAAGTGGAAGTCGATGTTCTCTTCGTTCGACAGCCCACGGCGCACGGCCTCGCCGATCATCGCCTGATCGTCCACCAACAACACCATGGCGGCGTTTTCGTCGGTTTTAATGTCGTCGATCTGTAAGTCACTCATGGGCGGTCACCTGTGTACTGCGGGAGCCAGGATTGCGGATAAATCTGTTCATGTGGGGAAAATCTCCAGCAATCGTGGCGCTATCTTTTCCAGTGGACGGATTTCCACAGCGGCATCAATAGCCGCAGCGGCCTTGGGCATGCCGTACACCGCACTGCTTTGCTGGTCCTGCGCAATGGTCAAATAACCCTGCTGGCGCATGAGCTTAAGCCCTTGCGCCCCGTCGCGTCCCATCCCGGTCAATAAAACCCCGACGGCGTCGCCGTTCCAGTAACTGGCGACGCTCTCGAAAAACACGTCGATCGACGGCCGATAAATCTCGTTGACCGGCTCGGCGGTGTAGGCCAGCGTACCGTTTTTCAATAAGCGAATATGGTGATTGGTGCCGGCCAGCAGGACCGCGCCGGCCTGCGGCGGCTCGCCTTCGCGGGCCAGGCGCACGTCGAGGCCGCTGGCGCTGGCCAGCCATTCGGCCATGCCGGCAGCGAACACTTGGTCCACGTGCTGGACCAGCACGATGGCCGCCGAGAAATCGCGCGGCAGGCCCTTGAGCAGCACCTCGAGCGCCGCCGGCCCGCCCGCCGACGAACCGATCGCCACCAGCCGCTGGCGCGAAGCCGAACTGCGCGGGGGCGTCGGCGCCGGACGCGAGCGCGGGGTTTTCTCGCCGATCAGCCAGCCGATATTGAGGATTTTGCGCAACAGCGGCGCGGCGGCTTCCTGGGCATTGCCGGCACCGAGGGCCGGGGTATCGACCACATCCAGCGCGCCGTAGCCCATGGCTTCGAAAACCCGGTGCACATTCTGCTGGCGGTCGACCGTGACAATCACGATGGCGCACGGGGTTTCCGCCATGATCCGCCGAGTGGCTTCGACGCCATCCATGATCGGCATGATCAGGTCCATCAGGATCAGGTCCGGAGTGTTTTGCGCGCACAGTTGCACCGCCTCGGCACCGTTTCTGGCGACCCAGACCACCTGATGTGCCGGCTCGAAGGCCAGCGCCCGGCGCAGCGCTTCCACCGCCATCGGCATGTCGTTGACGATTGCGATCTTCATGTCCGCGCGCCTCCGATCAGCTCGACCACTGCATCGAGCAGAGCGTCGTCATGAAAACTGGCTTTGGCTAAATAATAGTCCGCCCCGGCGTCCAGTCCACGGCGTCGGTCTTCTTCACGATCCTTGTACGACACCACCATCACCGGCAGCGATTGCAGGCGGTTGTCGCGGCGCAACAGGGTGACCAGTTCAATGCCGTCCATGCGTGGCATGTCGATGTCGGTGATCAGCAAATCGAAGTCCTCCGAACGCAGCGCGTTCCAGCCGTCCATACCGTCCACTGCGACGGCCACGTCGTAGCCGCGATTGAGCAGCAGTTTGCGTTGCAGTTCGCGCACGGTCAGCGAGTCGTCCACCACCAGCACCCGCTTGCGCGCAGCTTCCGCCGCCTGATTGCCGTGGCGCGCAATGCGTTCCAGGCGTCCGGTGTTGAGCAGCTTGTCCACCGAGCGCAGCATGTCCTCGACATCGACGATCAACACCACCGAACCGTCGTCGAGCAAGGCCCCGGCGGAGATGTCCTGGACTTTGCCCAGACGCTCGTCGAGGGGCAACACCACCAGGGTGCGTTCGCCAATGAAGCGTTCGACCGCGACGCCGTAAATCGCATCGCGCTCTCGGATCACCACGACTTTAAGGGATTCGCCGCTGTTCTGGCTGGCCGGGCGGTTAAGCAATTGACTGGCGGCGACCAGCCCGACGTGCCGGCCTTCGTGCCAGAAATGCTGACGCCCTTCGACCTGCACAATGTCGTCCGGCGCCAGGTCGCACATGCGTTCAATGTGCGCCAGTGGAAAGGCGTACGCCTCGTCGCCGACTTCCACCACCAGGCTGCGCACCACCGACAGCGTCAGCGGCACTTCCAGATGAAAGCGACTGCCCTCGCCCGCCGTTTGCTCCAGCACCACCGCTCCGCGTAACTGGCGGACCATGTGCTGCACCGCGTCGAGGCCGACGCCCCGCCCGGAGACTTCGGTGACCGTGTCGCGCAGGCTGAAACCGGGCAGGAACAGGAAGGTCAGCAACTCTTCTTCACTCAACTGCGCCGCAGTTTCTGCTGGCGACAACTGCCGTTCGACGATGCTGCGCCGAACCTTTTCCAGATCGACGCCATTGCCGTCATCGCTCAATTCCAGCACCAGCAGACCGGCCTGATGGGAAGCGCGCAGGCGGATCAGGCCTTCTTCGGGTTTGCCCTTGAGCAGGCGCTGCTCCGGGGTTTCGATGCCGTGATCGACCGCGTTGCGCAGCAAATGGGTCAGCGGTGCTTCGAGTTTTTCCAACACATCGCGGTCGACCTGGGTTTTCTCGCCCTCGATTTCCAGCCGCACCTGTTTGCCGAGGCTGCGCCCCAGGTCGCGGACCATGCGCACCTGACCGGTGAGCACGTCGGCAAACGGCCGCATGCGGCAGGCCAGCGCGGTGTCGTAGAGCACCTGCGCACGCTGACTGGCTTGCCAGGCGAACTCGTCGAGTTCGGCGTTTTTCTCGCTCAGCAGTTGCTGGGATTCGGCGAGCAGGCGCCGCGCATCTTCCAGGGCTTCCAGCGCTTCAAGACTCAGCGCGTGTTCCTTTAAATGCACGTTGAGGTTTTCCAGCGCGCGCAGACCATTGTTCTGCATGCGCTTGAGGCGTTGCATGATCGCCAGATGCGGTTTGAGGCGCTGGGTTTCCACCAGGGATTTGCTCGACAGATCGAGCAGGCTGTTCAGGCGCTCGGCGGTGACCCGCAGTACCCGCTCGCCGCCTTCGGTGGTGCGCTTGTTCTTGCGCGGCGCGGGTTCAGCGGGCTCGAACGGAACCTCGGGAGCGGGCGCAGGCACCGGCGGCGCTTCAAGTTGCAACTCGGCCATCGGCGCAGCGGCAAACGTTGCCGGTGCAGCCGAGGGGTCGGCGAGGCTCGCCATCAGCGCCACGTAGGTTTCGATATCGGTGGGTTGCGGAGCATTGGCCGGGGTGGCAATGCGCATCAACAGATCGGTGCCCTGCAACAGCGCGTCGATGTGCTCCGGGCGCAGCAGCAAGCGCCCTTCTTGCGCGCTGACCAGGCAATCTTCCATCACATGCGCGACGCTGACACCGCTGTCGATGCCGACAATCCGCGCCGCCCCTTTCAGCGAGTGCGCCGCACGCATGCACGATTCGAGTTGATCGGCCTGGGTCGGGTTGCGTTCCAGCGCCAGCAGCCCGGCACTGAGGACCTGGGTCTGGGCTTCGGCTTCGAGGCTGAACAGCTCCAGCAAGGAAGCGTCGCGCATTTGCTCGGGGGTCATGTGAGGCTCCGGGTCACGGCGGACAGCAGCTGTTCTTCATCCAGCCAACGCAGGCTGCGCCCGCGAAATTGCAGCACGCCACGGGTGTATCTGGCATTGGCTTGCGCAGCGGATTGCGAAGCGGCGTCGAGGATCCGCTCATCAATGGCATGAATGCCGTCGACCTCGTCCACCGGCACCACCACGGGCCCGCCGTGGGCGGCGATGATCAGCATGCGCGGCATGATCCGCGCGCCATTGGCCGGTGCGGCGTTGCCATCCAGATCGAGCAGTTCGACCAGCGACAGGCACGCCACCAGCGCGCCGCGCACATTGGCCACACCCAGCAAGGCCCGCGAACGCTGATGCGGCAACGAGTGAATCGCCTGCAACGGCGCGACCTCCACCAGACTGCGAGTCGCCAGGCCCAACCATTCTTCGCCGATACGGAACATCAGCAACGAACGGGTTTTCAGTTCGGCTTCGACGGTGGTCGCCACCGGGTCGCGTTCGTCCTGCTGCAACGCATAACGGTCGAGCAGGCGCGTGGCGGCGGCGGAATACACCGAACAATTGCGGCAGTGAATGTGTTCGGCCAGCAGCGGGCAGGACTTGTCGCCGTGGATACCGATGCGGTTCCAGCAATCGTCGATGGCCCGGGCGTCTTCGTGGGTGACGTTCAAGGTGTCGGACGGGATCATCGTTTACGCTCACTGTCGGCGGTGCGGCCGCTGCGCGCGGCGCGCTCCTGCAATCGTCTGGCACCGGCGCTGTCGCCCTGGGCCTGGAGCAACGCGGCCAGGTGCATCAACGCTTCAGGGTGTTGCGGTTCGAGGTACAAGGCCTTGCGGTAATAACTCTGGGCTTCGAGTGCAGAGCCGGCAACATCGCTGAGCAGGCCGAGCCAATAGAACACCTGCGCCACCGGTTCGTGACTGCGCAGGAACTGCTCGCATGCCGCACGGGCTTCGGCACTCTT
>NZ_QAIU01000418.1:560-9215 GCF_003061205.1 Pseudomonas sp. HMWF006 | reverse complement strand
CAGCGTTGCACCGTTGCCCGTCAGCAGCAAAAGCGCCAACCCGGACGCGGGCGCACTGGCGGTGGTGGCGGACTGCGCAAAGGTTGACGCACGGGTAATGGCGTCGGGTTCGGTAATGACAGCGGTTCCGGTGCCGGATCATTGTGTCGACTGAAGGCAAACGACTGCGGAATGCCGATCGAGCGCATGCCCAGGCGCCCGAGCAGACTGCCTTCGGCCGGACCGATGAACAGCACGCCATCGACGTGAGTCAGACGCTTGAGTACGGCGAAAACCTGCTGCTGGGTCGGCTGATCGAAATAGATCAGCAGGTTGCGGCAGAACACAAAGTCGAACGGCGGTTCGCTGGCCAGCAGTGTCGGATCCAGCACATTGCCCGCCTGCAGGCGCACCTGTTCGCGCACGGCTTCGCTGACCCGATGGCCGTCCTGCTCGGCCGTGAAATGACGCTCGCGAAAGTCCAGATCCTGACCACGAAACGAGTTCTTGCCGTACAGCGCGCGCCGCGCCTTGTCCACCGACAGCGGGCTGACATCCATGCCGTCGACCTTGAACTGATGGGGTTTGAGGCCGGCATCGAGCAAGGCCATGGCGATCGAATAAGGCTCCTCGCCGGTCGAGCACGGCAGGCTGAGGATGCGCAGCGCGCGCATGTTGTTCAATTCGTCCAGACGCTTGCGCGCCAGCTTGCCGAGTGTGGCGAAGGATTCCGGATAACGGAAAAACCAGGTTTCTGGGACGATCACTGCCTCGATCAATGCCTGCTGTTCGTCACGCGAACCTTGCAGCAGTTGCCAGTATTCATCGCTGTGCGCCGCTTGCGAGAGCGTGGTGCGCTGGCGCACCGCGCGCTCGATGATCGCCGGCCCGACCGAGGTGACATCCAGACCGATGCGTTCCTTGAGGAAATCGAAAAACCGCTGGTCGCTGCTCATGACTGCGCCTCAAGCGGCGCCGGAAACAGCAGGCTACGCACCGCGTCATCCAGCAAGTCGTTGACCCGCACCCACTGCACCAGCCCCTGGGCATCTTCGCGCACCGGGCCGAGGTACGGCGCCTGACGATTGTCCAGGCCATACGGCTGAAAATCTTCAGGGTTGCAGCGCAGCGTGTCGGTCGCCTGCTCAAGGATCAGCCCCAGCCAGCGCGGCGGTTGCAGTGCATCCGGGCGGTAATGCACCAGCACCAGCCGCGTACTGGTGCGCGCCTCGGCGGGATGGCCGAAGGTCAGTGCACTGAGGTCGATCGCCGGCACCACCGCCCCCCGATAGGCAAACACCCCGGCAACCCAGTTCGGCGCCTGGGCAATCGGCTTCAACGGCAGGCGCGGCAGCACTTCCGCCACCTCGGTGGCGCGCAAGGCGTAGCGTTCGTTGCCGATCCGAAACAGCAGGAACAACGCCCGTTTCGCCACCGGCGCAGCGCCGCGTTTGGCGGTGATTTCGCTCATCAGACTTTGAATCGCGAAACGCCGCTGCGCAGCCCGACGGCCACCTGGCTCAGTTCGTCGATGGCGAAACTGGCCTGACGCAGCGATTCAACGGTCTGGCTGCTGGCGTCGCCCAACTGCACCAGCGCGTGGTTGATCTGTTCGGCCCCGGTGGCCTGGGCCTGCATGCCCTCGTTGACCATCAATACGCGCGGTGCCAGCGCCTGCACTTGATGGATGATCTGCGACAGTTGTTCGCCGACCTGCTGCACTTCGGCCATGCCGCGGCGCACTTCCTCGGAGAACTTGTCCATGCCCATCACCCCGGCGGACACCGCCGACTGGATCTCGCGGACCATTTGCTCGATGTCGTAGGTGGCGACAGCGGTCTGGTCCGCCAGACGCCGCACTTCGGTGGCGACCACGGCGAAACCGCGACCGTATTCGCCCGCCTTCTCCGCCTCGATCGCCGCGTTGAGCGACAACAGGTTGGTCTGGTCGGCAACTTTGACGATGGTCACCACCACCTGATTGATGTTGCCGGCCTTCTCATTGAGGATCGCCAGTTTGGCGTTGACCAGATCGGCCGCGCCCATCACCGAGTGCATGGTGTCTTCCATGCGCGCCAGGCCTTGCTGGCCGGAACCGGCAAGCACCGAGGCCTGATCGGCAGCGGTAGACACTTCGGTCATGGTGCGCACCAGGTCCCGCGAGGTGGCGGCGATCTCACGGGAGGTCGCGCCGATTTCGGTGGTGGTGGCCGCGGTTTCGGTAGCGGTGGCCTGCTGTTGCTTGGAGGTGGCGGCAATCTCGGTTACCGAGGTGGTCACCTGCACCGATGAACGCTGGGCCTGAGACACCAGCGCGGTCAGCTCGGTCATCATGTCGTTGAAGCCGGTTTCCACTGCGCCGAATTCGTCCTTGCGCTCAAGGTTGAGGCGGCTGCTCAAGTCGCCGGTGCGCATGATGTCCAGGATCTGCACAATGCGGTTCATGGGGGCCATGATCGCGCGCATCAGCAGCAGGCCACAGGCACCGGCTGCAAGGACGGCTACCAGCAGCGAGACAAACATACTGATCTTGGCCGCGGCCACCGCTTCATCAATGTTGGCCATGGCCTGATCAGCGACTTTCTTGTTCTCACCAATGATGTCATTGAGTTTCATGCGGCCGGTGTACCACGCAGGGGTCAGCTTCTCGCTGAACAGCTTGACCGCCTCGACTTCCAGATTGCGTTTGTGCAAATCGAGCACCTGATCCTGGATCTGCATGTAAGCGTCGTGATCTTTTTCGAATGCCGCGAACTCGATACGGTCCTCGTCGGTGGTGATGGTGCTGCGATAGCTGGCCATCTGCTCTTGCAGGCGATTCTCGAACGCCTTGTAGTCGGCCACGTCTTCGCTACTGATGCCCTGCCCTTCCTTGAGGCCCAGCAGTTCCTGAGTCTGCAGGTAACTGTCGACCCACGCACCGCGAATCATCGAGCTGTAATAGACGCCAGGAATCGCATCGTCACGTACGCTGCTTTCACTGGCCTCGATCTTCAGCAAGCGTGAATACGAGACGACGACCATCAGCAGCATGATGGCGATAATCACCGCAAAGCTCGCCAAAATGCGTTGGCGCAACGTCCAGTTCTTCACAGTGATTCCTCGTGCCTAAGTCGAAATGCGGGGAGTATAGCCGAGGGCCGTGTTTCATTTATAAGACGCTTTTCAACCCTCGGGCCCCACCGACAGGGTTTGGCGGGCGGCTCTGGAATGGGACTGTCCGCCAATCCGGGGTTGGCGTGCCAGTGGGGTAATGGCAAAAAGGGGCGACGGATCAGCCATAGCGGGTGTTGCGCGGCCGAAAACGTAATCGCATGTTGAGGCTGTAAACAAAAACCGAGGCCCACTTTTACCGGGAATTGCAGTTTGTCTCAGGCCTGCGCTCTTTGCCTGAAGTTTCCCTGCAATCTCGCATTGATCGCTCTTGCCATGCCGACACTTGGCCTTTCCAGCAAGGCATAACTGAAACTGGCCAGCACCAGCGTCGCTACCAGGTAGCTCAGAAAAACCCCCACATTGAATTGGGCTCGCATGTCTGTCGCGTACGCCGCCCACTCCAGAAAAAATGGGTGTATCAGGTACACCGAATAACTGATCGTGCCCAGAAACGTCAGGCTCTTGAGGGTTCTGCGCAGGTACAAGGTCACGACAAGCGCAGAGGCCATACCGATCAGATAGCTGATCAGATAAGTGAACGGATTTTCCTTATGCCCATGGTCGGTGGTGTAAGCCAGCAGGCATATAGGCACAAGCAAAACCACAAACAATGCCAGCCAGACAGCGACCAATCGGCGAACGTGTGAGTCCGCCACGCCAAGGCTGACGTCGCGCCACAGACTGCCAAAAAACATGATCGACAGACACAACGGCAGCGCTACGGGGATCTTTTTGGCCAGATAGAATCTGCCGACCGCAAAGATCAGCGCCACGGCCAGCAGGCCGATTGCCACGCCGAATCGCACCCAGGCTTTGCCCAGAAGTCCCACGCTGAATAACGCCGCGCAGGCCACGTAGAAAAACATCTCGATGATCAGCGTCCAGTAAACGCCGAACAGATCCGGTGTTTTCAGAACAGCCTGGAACATCGTCATGTTGATCAATACAGTCGACAGCGATACAGGCGTCGATAAAAACCAGTCCGAACTCGCAACCGCCAGTGCAATGGAAAACCAGTACGCCGGGTACAACCTGAAAAACCGGGAAACGGCAAAAGTCGCCAGCGCGTGCCGCCCCTCCTTCAGGCTATAGGGAATGACCATCCCGCTGATCAAGAAGAAGATCACCACGCCCACTTGCCCCAGGTTCACCCAGGTGAAAAAAAACGTGTCCTTGAGCGGGGTTCTTTCAATGAAGTGTGCGACCACCACCAACATTGCAGCGATGCCCCTTAAGGCATCCAGATGCGTCAGTCGACACCGTGGGCTTCCTGCCCCGTTATCAGCGAAAGTTAATGTATTCAATCAACTTGAACTCCCGCTTCGAGTACTGATGCCTTCGCTCTGCTGATCGCACTCCTGCGCGTCAACCGTGCATCGAGCTGCGCATTGATCTGCCGCCCCAATCCGATCGAGCGTTTCTCTATCAGAAAATAACAAAGTGATGAGAGGACAAGGGTGCCCAGGCAATAAAGAACAAAGACGGGAAGATTGAAACCGTTTTGCAAACTAACTTTCGAGTCAGCCAACTCCAGAAAAAACGGGTGAGTCAAGTAGACCGAATAACTGACCGCCCCGAGAAAGGCGAGTATCCGGTTTTCCAGCTTCAATACCGTGGTGGTTAACATGAAGAACAGCAGCGCAGCCCAATAACTGCCGATAAAATTCCAGGCACTTTCTCGCAGCCCTTGATCAACATCGTAGGCCAACAGTGCAATGATCGGAAAGGCGATAACAAATACAGCAATCCAGATGAAACTGTAGCGTTTTGCCTTGAGATCCCGATCAATCTGAAAGTTACGCCACAATCCCCCAAACAACATCAACGACAGCGATGACAAGATTCCGACGGGGGCCGGGAGCGCATAATAATAGCGACCTGCTGCCCCCACCAGCGAGAGCATCAGCAACGCTATCGCCAACCAGAAGCGTGCTTTGAGATGCCCCAGTAACCCGACCAGGCTCAGTGCAATACACAGTCCATAAAAGACCAACTCGACAAATAAAGTCCAATACACGCCGAACAAGTTGGAGTATCCGATCATCGTTTGAAGCATGGTGACATTCGCCAGCACTCTCGCCCGATCAAGTTCGCCCGAAACAAAAAAAGCAATGGCAACACAGGCCAGTACTATTGAAAGCCAATAGGCAGGGTACAGCCTGAAAAATCTTGAAAGTATGAAACGCCTGGTTTTTCCCGGACCGTCCTTGAAACTGAACGGGATCACGAAACCACTGACCATGAAAAAAACCACCACGCCGAACTGCCCGGGACGGAAGTAATCGAAAATCGCCCAATTGAACAGCGGTGTTCTTTCAATATAGTGAGAAATGACCACCGCCAATGCTGCCAGAGCTCTGACAGAATCGAGGTAAGTCAAACGATGGGTGCTGACCATTTTGCTTGAAGATTCCTTCTTCAGTGGATGTTGCTCCGTTGAGCGAGTTTCCCGAACTTGTATTCGGAAGAACCCCAAAAAAGCGACGGACGTTTATCCGAGGACTCACTTCATGGCCTCGGTTTTCTGATTTCTGGTTTTTAGTGCAGGACGCCAACGGATGCCTGGGGTCAATCCAGCGATGAGGATCACAAAGGCTGAGCCAACAAGCCCCCGTTCGCGAAGGTCAATGACTGGTCGGCATTGACCTCAACGCGATGAAACCTGAAAGGTTACCGGGGCGCTTGTCGCACCTGCTTTTCAAGCTCGGTTTTCAACCCCGGTTCAAGTTTGAGTTGGCGCGCCAATTCATCGAGATAGGATTTCTCCATGAAGTTTTCCTCGTCCACCAGCATTACGCTGGCGATGTACATTTCAGCGGCCATTTCCGGCGTGCTGGCAGCGCGAGCGACATCCGTCGGGTCGAGGGGTTTGTTGAGCTCGGCGTGCAGCCAGTGCTGCAGTTCCTGGTCGTTGTCGAGCTTGGTGAATTCACCTTCGATCAGTTGGCGTTCACGATCGTCGATGTGGCCGTCGGCCTTGGCGGCGGCAACCAATGCTTTGAGAATTGCCTGACTGTGTTGCTCGGCTTGCGCCGCAGGGAGGCGATCGAGGGTCTGCGGCTCACGTTGCGGGGTCAGGCCTTTCTGCGCGTTCCAGTTGCCGTAGGCTTTGTAGGCGAGCACACCCAACGCAGCGAGACCACCGTAAACCGCGACTTTGCCACCGACCTTGCGGGCCTTTTTGCTACCGATCAACAAGCCCATTGCACCCGCCGCCAAGGCACCACCGCCCGCGCCGGAGAGCAAGCCACCGAGGCCGCCGGAGCCTGAAGAACCGCCAAGCAAACCGCCCAGACCGCCGGCAGCCGATTTGTTCTGCGCCGCGCCGGCCTTGTTCTGCAACAGATCCTGGCCAGACTTGAGCAATTGATCGAGTAATCCACGGGTGTTCATGTTCCGCCTCCAAACAGGGGTTATCCGGATCTACAAGGCCCTCAGCCTAGATCGAAAGTGCCTCCGCCCTGCGTTCGAGTGTGCTTCCAGATGTTGCTCAACGCCTCTGTGGCGAGGGAACTTGTTCCCGCCGGGCGGCGAAGCAGCCCCACTCTGCATCTAAAAAACAGATATACACTCAGGCCAATCTATAAAAACCGCCCACTGGGTACCCTTCTCATGATGACCCTGCGTCAGATCCGTCACTTCATCGCCGTGGCCGAAACCGGCTCGATCTCCGCCGCTGCGCAAACCGCGTTCATTTCCCAATCGACCCTGACGTTAGCGATCCAGCAACTGGAGGAGGAAATCGGCGTCAGCCTGTTCAGCCGTCACGCCAAGGGCATGACCCTTACACATCAAGGTCATCAATTCCTGCGCCAGGCGCACCTGATTCTGGCCACTGTCGATAATGCCAAGCGCAGCCTGCAACAGAGCACCGATCAGGTCGCCGGACAGTTGATCGTCGGTGTGACCAGTCTGGTCGCCGGTTATTACCTGGCGGATTTGCTCACCCGTTTCCAACGTGCCTATCCCAACGTGGAGATTCGGGTGATGGAAGATGAACGCCCCTACATCGAGCATTTGCTGGTCAGCGGCGAGATAGATGTCGGCGTGCTAATCCTCTCCAACCTTGAAGACCGCCATGCCTTGCAGACGGAAGTGCTGACTCATTCACCGCATCGTTTGTGGCTACCGGCCCAGCATCCGCTGCTGGAACACGACAGCATCAACCTCGCCGACGTCGCCGGCGAGCCGCTGATTCAGCTCAACGTCGACGAGATGGATCGCAATGCCCAACGTCTATGGCGTGGCGCCGGGCTGCAACCCAAGATCACCCTGAGAACCGCGTCCACCGAGGCCGTGCGGAGTCTGGTCGCCGCCGGTTTGGGGGTGTCGATTCAGCCGGACATGACCTATCGCCCATGGTCACTGGAGGGCGACATCATCGAAGCGCGACCAATCGCCGACCTTAACCAGACCCTTGACGTGGGGCTGGCCTGGCGTCGCGGCACCGCGCGGCCGGCACTGGTAGACCCCTTCCTCACCGTCGCCCGCGAACAACCCCACGGTGGACGCAAGCCATCTATTTAATCGAATGCCACCTTCAGTATTTAGAATTTGTCGACCTCGGAGCCGCGCACTAGTCTTGCTGCATCTATAAGACGGTCGGCTCCCGGGTACGGGAGCAACAATGGCCACACAAGAAAAGAGATCGCGGAAAATGGCTGGCGCGCAAACCCCGATGTGTACCGCGTTGTTGATCGACGGCGAACTGGTCGCCGGGCAGGGTTTTGTCGAACCGATCCTCAACCCGGCCACCGGAGAAATCCTTACGCACATCGCCGAGGCCAGCACTGAGCAGGTCGAAGCCGCCATCCTCGCCGCCCATCGCGCCTTCGCCGAATGGTCGCGCACCACACCACAGCAACGCTCGAACCTGTTGCTCGATATCGCCAACGCCGTTGAAAAACACGCCGACCACCTCGCCCGTCTCGAATCGTTGAACTGCGGCAAGCCGTTGCACCTGGCGCGTCAGGACGATCTGACCGCCACCGTCGATGTGTTTCGCTTCTTCGCCGGCGCCGTGCGCTGCCAGACCGGTCAGCTCAGCGGCGAATACCTGCCGGGCTACACCAGCATGGTGCGCCGTGATCCGATTGGTGTGGTCGCCTCGATTGCGCCGTGGAACTACCCGATCATGATGGCCGCGTGGAAGATCGCCCCGGCCCTCGCCGCCGGCAACACGCTGGTGTTCAAACCGTCCGAACATACGCCGTTGTCGATCCTCGCACTGGCGCCAGCACTGGCCGAGATCCTGCCGCGTGGAGTGATCAACATCATCTGCGGCGGTGGCGAAGGCGTCGGCAGCCATTTGGTCGGCCACGCCAAAGTGCGCATGGTCTCGCTGACCGGCGATATCGTCACCGGCCAGAAGATCCTGCAGGCTGCGGCGAAAACCCTGAAACGCACGCACCTCGAACTCGGCGGCAAAGCGCCGGTGATCGTCTGCAACGACGCCGACATCCAGTCCGTGGTCGAAGGCGTGCGCACTTACGGCTACTACAACGCCGGCCAGGACTGCAC
>NZ_QAIU01000418.1:0-531 GCF_003061205.1 Pseudomonas sp. HMWF006 | reverse complement strand
CGACCGCGTTGCCAGCTTCGTCGAGCGCGCCCTCGGTCAGCCGCATATCGAGCGCGTGACCGGTGCGGCGGTGCATTCCGGTGCCGGCTTCTACTATCAACCGACCTTGCTCGCCGGTTGCAAACAGACTGACGAAATCGTCCAGCGCGAAGTGTTCGGCCCGGTGGTCACCGTGACCCGTTTCGACGAGCTTTCGCAGGCCGTCGACTGGGCCAACGATTCGGAATACGGCCTCGCTTCGTCGGTGTGGACGCAGAATCTGGACAAGGCGATGCAGGTCGCCGCCCGCTTGCAGTACGGCTGCACGTGGATCAACAGCCATTTCATGCTGGTCAGCGAAATGCCCCACGGCGGGCTGAAACGTTCGGGTTACGGCAAAGACTTGTCCAGCGACTCGCTGCAGGACTACAGCGTGGTGCGGCACATCATGGCCCGGCATAGCCGGGAGCTTTAAGCGGCGAGCTACAAGCCGCAAGTTAAAAGCAAATCCGCTGTGTCTTGCAGCTTGGAGCTTGGAGCTTGCGACTACTC
>NZ_QAIU01000035.1:0-6097 GCF_003061205.1 Pseudomonas sp. HMWF006 | reverse complement strand
ATCGAGATCAACGCGACCCAGGCCACCGCGGAGCGCCCGTTTTTCGGGATCCGCGCCAGACGATCAATCAGTTTCACCGCGGGCGGGGAACTGGCGACCACATAGCCGCCGATCACCACGAAGGCCATTTGCATGGTGAACGGAATCAGGCTCCAGAACCCGTCACCGAACGCCATCGCGGCATCGGTGGGTTTGGCGCCCATGGCCAGGGTGGCGAGCGCAACGATGATCACCGCCAGTGCGGCGAATACCCAGGAGTCGGGAAACCAGCGTTCGGCAAAGCTTGAACAGCGCAAGGCAAAGCGCGCAGAGCGGCTATCTTCGATATCAACGGCCACAGGAAGTACCTCGGATTTTTATGGTTATTGTGGTCTTGCGGACGAAACACATATCCCCTGTAGGCGTGAGCTTGCAAGGATCTCGGCATGACTTGCCGATGGTGGTTCACCTGGCAGGACAGGCAATAACAGTAATTCAACTGCCAAGGCTTTGTGAGCAGGTTTTGCAAAACCGGGACTATGGTCTAACGGGTTGTCCATCCGTGCTTTTGCGTAGACCATGAGCGCCTTGGTTTTTTGCCTGCCAGAGTGCTTTGCCATGACTGTCCAATCCACAGCCCGACCGGCACCGTTCAGCCGTTCCGACTACAAGACCCTGGGCCTTGCGGCCCTTGGCGGGGCGCTGGAGATCTACGATTTCATCATTTTCGTGTTCTTCGCCCTGACCCTCAGCCAGTTGTTCTTCCCGCCCGAAATGCCCGAGTGGCTGCGGTTGCTGCAAAGCTTCGGGATTTTCGTCACCGGTTATCTGGCGCGGCCGCTGGGCGGGATTCTGATGGCGCATTTCGCCGACAAACTCGGGCGCAAGAAAGTCTTCAGCCTGAGCATCCTGATGATGGCGCTGCCGTGTCTGCTGATCGGCATCATGCCGACCTATGCGCAGATCGGTTATTTCGCGCCGTTGCTGTTGCTGGCGCTGCGCATTCTGCAAGGCGCGGCGGTGGGCGGAGAGGTGCCGAGTGCCTGGGTGTTCGTCGCCGAACACGCGCCTGCCGGCCATCGCGGTTATGCCTTGGGCTTTTTGCAGGCCGGGCTGACGTTCGGTTACTTGATTGGCGCGTTGACCGCGACCTTCCTTGCCCAAGTGTTCACCCCGGCGGAAATCCTCGATTACGCCTGGCGTTATCCGTTCCTGCTCGGTGGCGTGTTCGGCGTGATTGGCGTGTACCTGCGCCGCTGGTTGAGCGAAACCCCGGTGTTCATGGCCATGGAAGCGCAGCGCGAAGCGCGGGTCGAACTGCCGTTGCGCACCGTGCTGCGCGAGCATCGTCTGGCGATGTTGCCGGCCATGTTGCTGACCTGCGTGTTGACCTCGGCAGTGGTGGTGTTCGTGGTCATTACGCCGACCATGATGCAGAAAACCTTCGGCATGACCGCCAGCCATACGTTTGCCCTCAGCGCGTTGGGCATCGTGTTCCTCAATATCGGCTGTGTAATCGCCGGGCTGCTGGTCGACCGTCTGGGCGCCTGGCGCACGGTGATGCTCTATAGCCTGCTGCTGCCGCTGGGCATTGGCGTGCTTTACGGCTGCCTGATCATGGGCGGCAATTGGGTCGGTCTGGCTTACGCCGTGGCCGGTCTTGCCTGCGGCGTAGTCGGTGCGGTGCCTTCGGTGATGGTGGGGCTGTTCCCGGCGCGTATTCGCGTGTCGGGCATTTCCTTCACCTACAACATTGCCTACGCCGCGTGGGCGAGCATCACCCCGCTATTGCTGATCGGGCTGATGCCGTGGAGTCCGTGGATCTGTGTGATGTTCTGTGCGGTGATGGGCGTGGTTGGCGTTGTCAGCGCGGCTTATTTCGGTTCGCGGATGCCGCGCACGGGCCCGTGTCAGGTGGCGGGAACTGCCTGACTGTAAACGCCATGACTTTTTTCGACTGACGGGTCGCAATCGCTCTTCAGAAAACTTTTCCAAGGCCGATGGTTAGGCTGCATCCCGCTTTCTACCCAGCCATCGGTACTTTCCCATGTTCAACAAACGCCTGAAGCAAGAGCTGGCCGCTCTTCGTGAAGAACTGTCCAGCCTCCTTCAAGTCAAGGACAGCCTGGAAAGCGAGATGCTGGTGCTGACTCTGGAGCCCGACGGACGCGTGCAGTCGGTCAACCAGAACTTCCTCAACGAGATGCTCTACAAAAGCCACGACCTGATTGGCCGTGCGATTGAGGACATTGTCCCGGCGCATGTGAAGGCCGATGAGTTCCATCATCGTTTCAAGGCTGCGCTGACCCGTGGTGAACATTTCGCCGGGGCCGTGCGCCTGATGCGCGGTAATGGCGAGGAGGCGTGGCTGCGTTCGATTGTGCAGCCGGTGCGTTCCTCGGACGGGCGGATCAGGCATTTCTCGATCTTCTCCAGCGACCTGACCCGCACCATCGAAGCTTCCCGCGAACATGAAAACCTGATCGGTGCGCTGGTGCGCTCCACGGCGGTGATCGAGTTCGACCTCAACGGCAACGTGCTCAACGCCAACGAACGCTTCCTCAGCGGCATGGGTTACAGCCTGGCGCAGATCAAGGGCAAGCATCACCGGATGTTCTGTCTGCCTGAGGAGTACAACAGCGCCGAGTACCAGAACTTCTGGCGTCGTCTGAACAACGGTGAGTTCGTCGCCGAGCGCTTCAAGCGGGTCGACAGCCATGGTCGTACGGTGTGGCTGGAGGCGTCCTACAACCCGGTGCTCGATGCCAACAACAAACTGTACAAAGTGGTGAAGTTCGCCACGGTGATCACCGATCAGGTCAATCGCGAACAAGCGGTTGCCGACGCGGCGAGCATTGCCTACAGCACCTCGCAGCAAACCGACAGCACCGCGCAACGTGGCACCACCGTGGTCACAGAAGCGGTGAACGTGATGCGTGATCTGTCGCGACACATGCAAGCTGCCGGTGAGGGCATCGAAGCGTTGAACGAGCAGTCGCAGGTGATCGGCACCATCGTCAAGACCATCAGCGGTATTGCCGAGCAAACCAACCTGCTGGCGCTCAACGCCGCCATCGAAGCGGCCCGCGCCGGTGAACAGGGTCGCGGCTTTGCGGTGGTGGCCGACGAAGTGCGGCAACTGGCGTCGCGCACCAGTCAGGCGACTGAAGAGATCGTCGGTGTGGTGCGGCAGAACCAGGAAATGGCGCGCAACGCCGTGGCCCTGATGACCGATGGCAAGCTGCAGGCCGAACAAGGCCTGGCGCTGGCGGCAGAGGCGGGGACGGTGATTGTCGAGATTCAGGACGGCGCGCAGAAAGTGGTGGATGCCGTCGGCCAGTTCGCCAATCAACTGACTCACTGACCTGCACTGATCCCTTGTGGGAGCGAGCTTGCTCGCGAAAGCGGTGTGTCATTCAACATTGATGTGACTGACCTTTCGCCTTCGCGAGCAAGCTCGCTCCCACAGGTTTTTCGCCCGCCTTCTTTCTGTGGTCTGGCGCTACAATCGGCTCCTTTTCCCCCGGAGCAGATCCCCATGAGCGATTCCCACCGCCGTCCGGTGCCCCTGAACAAAGCCTACCGTTTGCTCAACCACGGGCCGACCGTGCTGGTCAGCGCCGCCCATGATGGCAAGCGCAACATCATGGCCGCCGCCTGGGCGATGCCGCTGGATTTCGAACCGCCGAAAGTCGCGGTCGTTCTCGATAAGTCCACCTGGACCCGCCAGTTGCTCGAAGCGTCCGGCACCTTTGTGCTCAACGTCCCGTGCGCCCATCAGGCCGACATCGTGCAAACCGTCGGCAATACGTCGGGCCTGGAAATCAGCCAGACCCAAGGGCAAGACAAGTTTCAGGCTTACGGCTTGCAGACCTTTGCCGGTGAACAAGTCGAAGCGCTGCTGCTTGAGGGCTGCGTAGCCTGGCTCGAATGCCGTTTGCTCCCGGAGCCGCGCAACCACGAGCAATACGACCTGTTCCTCGCCGAAGTCATCGCCGCCCACGCCGATGAACGCGTGTTCAGTGAGGGGCGCTGGCATTTTGAAGGGCACGATGGTTTGCGCACCTTGCACCACGTGGCCGGCGGGCATTTCCTGAAGATTGGTGATGCGGTGGTGGGTAAGACGTTAGCGGGCTGATGGCAAAATATTGCCGGATGTTGCAAGGTGGAGGGCATCGTCAAGCCAATCAGGCGCATGCCCCATGGATCTTTCCCTTTCGAGTTATCTGGCGCCATTGCTGTCGTTGGCCCTGTTGTGGACGGTGGCCGTGGTCACGCCCGGCCCGAATTTCTTCAACATCGCACAACTGGCGGTCAGCCGTTCCCGCCGTCATGGCGTTGTCGCTGCGCTCGGCGTGGCCAGCGGAACCGTGTTGTGGGGGCTGGCGGGTGGCTTGGGTATTCAGTCGCTGTTCAGTGCCGCGCCGACGCTGTACCTGAGCTTCAAGATCGCCGGTGGCTGCTACCTGATCTACCTCGGGCTCAAGCAGTTCAAGCGCAAGGCGCCGATCGTCCCGGGCACGCTCGATGCCTCGGAGCAGACATTGCTCGGCGCGTACGGGCGGGGCTTTCTGGGCAACATGACCAATCCCAAGTCCGCACTGTTCGTCGCAACCATTTTCGCCACCGCCATGCCGGCTCACATCCCGCCTTTGTTGCTGGCGCTGGCGGTGCTGACCATGGCGACGTTGTCATTCAGCTGGTATTGCTGCGTAGCGCTGTTCTTCGCCAGCCGGCGGATTGCCGGTGTGTATGAGCGTTCGCGGCAATGGCTGGATCGCTTGGCCGGTGGTTGTTATTTGCTGTTTGGGGCGCATCTGGTGGCTAATCGCTGAGCCGAGTGATCTCCCGAGTTAATCAGTTGCATGAAAAAAGGCCTACCTCGCGGTAAGCCTTCTGCTTGGTGTCTAAGCTCAATCCCCTAGCGCTTCGCCTTCCCGCCGCGGATCCGCGCCACCTTCCAGCGACGCTTTCCCCTGCGCATCCTTGACCCGCACGATGGCCTGGGTGCCGCTGGTCATGTCGATTTCATTCACCGCATGCCCTTTGTCTTTCAGCACCTGAATCAGCGTCGGGCTGAACTGGCCTTGTTCCAGTTCTGTCGGGCCGTTGCGGCTGCCGAAGTTGGGCAGGCTGATGGCGCTTTGCGGGTCGAGGTTCCAGTCGAGCAGGCCGACAGTGGTTTTCGCCACGTATTCAATGATTTGCGAACCGCCCGGCGAGCCGACCGTGGCGACGAATTCACCGCTGTTGCGATCGAAGATCAGCGTTGGCGCCATCGACGAGCGCGGGCGTTTTAAGGGCTCGACGCGGTTGGCGACTTTCTGCCCGTTCTCTTCGGGGATGAACGAGAAGTCGGTCATCTGGTTGTTCAGCAGAAAACCCTGAACCATCAGGTGCGAGCCGAACGCGGCTTCGATGGTGGTGGTCATCGACACCGCGCCGCCGAGGTCATCTACCGCGACGACTTGTGAGGTCGAGATGCGCAGCGGCGAGCGGTCCGGCGCGTAGGCCACTTGCACGCCCGGTGGGGTGCCCGGTTTGGCGCTGCCCATGCTGCGTTCACCGATCAGGCTGGCGCGGCTGGCGAGATAGCCCGGGTCGACCAGGCCTTTGACCGGCACCGGGACGAAGTCGGTATCGGCAACGTATTGCGCACGGTCGGCATAGGCCAGACGCTCGGCTTCAGCGATCAGGTGCACGGCTTGCGGATCCGGTTCAATGCCGGCCGGTTTATTGGTTTTCAGCGGTTTGAGCGGTGCCAGGGACAAACGCGGATCGCGGGTTTCCAGCGCCTGCAACGTACCGAGAATCTGCGCCACCGCGATCCCGCCCGACGACGGTGGCGGCATGCCGCACACCTGCCAGCGTTTGTAGTCGGTGCACAGTGGTGCGCGCTCTTTGGCCTGGTAGCCTTGCAAATCATTCAGCGACAGGCTGCCGGGGTTGGCGTGGCCTTGCACCTTGGCGACGATCTCTTCGGCGATCGGGCCTTTATAGAGCGCGTCCGGGCCTTCGTTGGCGATGCGTTTGAGCACGGCGGCCAGCGCCGGGTTTTGCAGGCGCTGGCCGACGGCTTTGACGCTGCCGTCGGCATTAAGGAAGTACTTGGCCATAT
>NZ_QAIU01000417.1:0-1897 GCF_003061205.1 Pseudomonas sp. HMWF006 | reverse complement strand
TGCGAGGTCTCACTGGATGCCGGTACGCGCATCACCTTGCCATTCAACGCCGCCAGCCTGAGCGTCGGCAGCGCGGTGACCCTGGGCATTCGCCCGGAACATCTGGAGCCCGCACAACCGGGCGACTGCACCTTGCAAGTCACCGCCGACGTCAGCGAACGCCTGGGCAGCGACACCTTCTGCCACGTCACCACACAGGCCGGCGAAGCGCTGACCATGCGGGTACGCGGGGATCTGGCCAGCCGCTACGGCGAACAACTGAGCCTGCACCTGGACCCGGCCCACTGCCATTTATTCGATGCCGAAGGCGTGGCGTTGACCCGTCCGCTGCGCGCTGCAGCCTGATTTCGAGACTTGTCCGATGAAACTGAATAAACACAACCTGCACCGCCTCGCGGCCGAAGTGAAGCTGCCCGCCTACCGCCTCAGCGACACTCGCCAGGGCATCGCGCACATTGGCGTCGGCGGCTTCCACCGCGCGCATCAGGCGTATTACACCGATGCACTGATGAACACTGGCGAAGCGCTGGACTGGGCCATTTGCGGAGTCGGCCTGCGCGCCGACGACCGCCGCGCCCGCGACGATCTCAAGGAACAGGACTACCTGTTCACCCTGTTCGAACTCGGCGACAGCGACGATACCGAAGTGCGAGTGATCGGCGCGATCCGCGACATGCTGCTGGCCGAAGACGGAGCCCAGGCGTTGATCGACAAACTCGCCGACCCGCAGATTCGCATCGTCTCGCTGACCATCACCGAGGGCGGCTACTGCATCGATGACAGCAACGGCGAATTCATGGCGCACCTGCCGCAGATTCAGCACGATCTGGCGCACCCGAGCGCACCGACCACGGTGTTCGGCTTCCTCTGCGCAGCGCTGGAAAAACGCCATGGCGCAGGCACGCCGGCGTTCACGATCATGTCCTGCGATAACCTGCCGCACAACGGCGCGGTGACCCGTAAGGCGCTACTGGCTTTCGCCACCCTGCGTGACACAGGGCTGCGCGACTGGATCGAACAAAACGTCAGTTTCCCGAACGCCATGGTCGACCGCATCACGCCGATGACCAGCACCGCGCACCGCCTGCAACTGGCCGACAGACACGGGGTGGATGATGCCTGGCCGGTGGTTTGCGAGCCGTTTGTGCAGTGGGTGCTGGAGGATAAATTCGTCAACGGTCGCCCGGCGTGGGAAAAGGTCGGTGTGCAGTTCACCGACGATGTTTCGCCTTACGAAGAGATGAAAATCAAGTTGCTCAACGGCAGCCACTTGGCGCTGACGTATCTGGGTTTTTTGAAGGGTTATCGGTTTGTGCACGAGACCATGAACGACCCGCTGTTCGTGCGTTACATGCGCGCCTTCATGGACCTCGACGTCACCCCGCAACTGGCGCCGGTGCCGGGGATCGACCTGAGCGAGTACAAGGACACGCTGGTGGCACGTTTCTCCAATCAGGCGATTGCCGATCAGTTGGAGCGAGTGTGTTCGGACGGCTCGTCGAAGTTTCCCAAGTTCACCATTCCGACCATCAACCGGTTGATTGCCGATGGGCAGGAGACCAAGCGTGCGGCGTTGGTGGTGGCGGCGTGGGCGTTGTATTTGAAGGGTGTGGATGAGAATGGTGATACCTATTCGATCCCGGATCCGCGCGCGGCGTTTTGTCAGGCGTTGGTGGCGGACGATGCTTTAATGACTCAGCGGTTGTTGGCGGTTGAGGAAATTTTCGGCACGGCGATACCGCGTTCGGCGGAGTTTGTCGCGGCGTTTGAGTGGTGCTGCAACAGTTTGCGCGAGGACGGTGTGACGCGGACGCTGGAACGGATACTCGCCTGAAAAGCCCCTCACCCTAGCCCTCTCCCGGAGGGAGAGGGAACTGACCGAGTGGTTTGTGCAAGT
>NZ_QAIU01000416.1:35648-37992 GCF_003061205.1 Pseudomonas sp. HMWF006 | reverse complement strand
TTGCAATGTTTTGCAATCACTTCATCCGGTGTCTTCGCACCACCGCCGCCGCCAGCGGAGGCAGCGACCTCCATTCCTTTGCATTCCTGCCCCTGAACGCACACCTGGCCGACCGGCTCGAGGCGCTTGGCAATGTCGTCATTCGTCGCAGCTTGAGCGCTGACAGCCCAGAGGGCCAGTACGGTTGCTGGTGCGGCCAGCATTTTCATAATTAGGTTCACGCGTTCACCCTCAATGGTGGCTATTCACGCCTGCGGCCACGGTTCGCAGGCGGGCGCAAGTATAGCGGGTAGCCCGCCACACTGAAACAACCCCATAGTCGAAGGGGTTATACCGCGCAGTGGAAAAACTATTCGGATGCCTTCGCCGTCATGGCCTGGCGCCTCTATCGTTAAAAATTCGCCGGCGTGGCTGCGCTGATTAGTCGCGCCGGCGTGTCGAACGGATTACGGAAACGATGCGGCTTGGTACTTTCAAAGTAGTAGCTGTCGCCGGCTTCGAGAATAAAAGTTTCCAGACCCACCACCAACTCCAGACGACCCTCCACCAGAATCCCGGTTTCTTCGCCTTCATGGGTGAGCATTTCTTCGCCGGTATCGGCGCCCGGCGGGTAGATTTCGTTGAGGAAGGCAATAGCGCGGCTAGGGTGCGCGCGGCCGACCAGTTTCATGGTCACGGCGCCGTCGGAGATGTCGATCAGCTCGTTGGCCTTGTAGACGATCTGGGTCGGGACTTCCTGCAGGATCTCTTCGGAAAAGAACTCGACCATCGACATGGGAATCCCGCCCAGCACTTTCCTCAGCGAACTGATCGAAGGGCTGACGCTGTTCTTTTCGATCATCGAAATGGTGCTGTTGGTAACGCCCGCGCGCTTGGCGAGTTCACGCTGGGAAAGCCCTTTGAGCTTGCGGATCGATTGCAGTCGTTCACCGACGTCCAAGGCGGGAGCCTCCTGATGTTGTAAGAATATTGAGCGTTATCATGGCGACAGCGTTCAGTATTTACAACACTTGGCCCCCGCAGCGGTGTCAGCCCTCGGAATAGAGCCTTGGCACGCGACGCAGGTTGCAGAAGATCTGGTACGGAATGGTGTCCGCCCACTTCGCCACTTCGCTGGCGAGGATGTTTTTCCCCCACAGCTCGACGGTCGAACCGAGGCCGGCTTCCGGCACATCGGTGAGGTCAATACACAGCATGTCCATCGACACGCGACCGAGAATGCGGCTGCGTTGGCCGGCGACCAACACCGGCGTACCGGTCGGTGCCTGACGCGGGTAGCCATCGGCATACCCCATGGCGACCACGCCGACGCGCATCGGCTTGTCGGTGATGAATTTGGCGCCATAGCCGATCGGCTCGCCGGCGGGCAGTTCGCGCACGCAGATGACTTTCGATTCGAGGGTCATTACCGGTTGCAGACGCTCGGCCACGGCGTTGGCTTCTTCGAACGGGGTCGCGCCGTAGAGCATGATGCCCGGACGCACCCAGTCGCTGTGAATCTGCGGCCAACCGAGCACGGCCGGCGAGTTGCGCAGGCTGACTTCGGCCGCCAGGCCCTGACGCGCCGCTTCGAACACCGCGACCTGATCGGCGCTGCTCTGCTCGTGCAGCTCATCGGCGCGGGCGAAGTGGCTCATCAGCACGATCTTCGCCACTTTGCCGCTGGCCAGCAGGCGTTGATAGGCCGCCGCGTAATCCTTGGGATGCAAACCGACGCGGTGCATGCCCGAGTCGAGTTTCAGCCACACGGTGATCGGTTTGCCCAATGCCGCCTGCTCGATCGCTTCGAGCTGCCACAGCGAATGCACCACGGTCCAGAAGTCATGCTCGACGATCAGCGCCAATTCATCGGCTTCGAAAATCCCTTCCAACAGCAACACTGGCGCACGAATGCCAGCGGCGCGCAGCTCCAGCGCTTCCTCGATACAGGCGACGGCAAACCCGTCGGCCTCGGCTTCCAGCGCCTGGGCGCAACGCACCGCGCCATGGCCATAGGCATCGGCCTTGATCACGGCCAGCGCCTTGGCGCCGGTGATTTCGCGGGCAATTCGGTAGTTGTGGCGCAGGGCTTGGAGGTCGATCAGGGCACGGGCAGGACGCATGGCGGCAGACTTCTAGGCGGTCATGGGAAGAAAAACCGGCGCCGACTGACGACGTGAACCGCCAACAGCGCCGGGAGAGGGATCTTTGAAACGGTTAAGGCAACGCGGCGACGACGGAAATCTCCACCAGGATGCTCGGTTTGGCCATCTTCGCTTCGACGGTGGCGCGGGCCGGCGCGGCGCCTTTGGGCAGCCACTGGTCCCACACCGAGTTCATCCCGGCAAAGTGCGCCTCGATGTCG
>NZ_QAIU01000416.1:6244-35638 GCF_003061205.1 Pseudomonas sp. HMWF006 | reverse complement strand
CGGCGTTGAAGTCATCGCCGACCTGTCCGGCCAGATACACGATGCCGTTGTGGGTGACGATCTGACTCATGCGCTCATTGGTGAGCTGGCGCTGGATTGCCATGTTTTGCGGACTCCTGAGGCTTGTTGCCGTAACGGGAAATATCGAGGCCTTCGGCGCTGATCTGCGGCTTTTTCTTCGCCATCAGATCGGCGAGCAAACGACCGGAGCCGCACGCCATGGTCCAACCCAGGGTGCCGTGACCGGTGTTGAGGAACAGGTTCTTGAACGGCGTGGCGCCAACGATCGGCGTGCCGTCCGGGGTGGTCGGACGCAGGCCGGTCCAGAAGCTCGCCTCGGCCAGATTGCCGCCCTGAGGATAAAGGTCGTTGACGATCATCTCCAGAGTTTCGCGCCGACGCGGGTTCAGCGACAGGTCAAAACCGGCGATCTCGGCCATGCCGCCCACGCGGATGCGGTTGTCGAAACGGGTGATCGCGACCTTGTAGGTCTCGTCGAGAATGGTCGAAGTCGGAGCCATGTCCGGGTTAGTGATCGGCACGGTCAGCGAGTAACCCTTGAGCGGATACACCGGGGCCTTGATGCCCAGCGGCTTGAGTAGTTGCGGCGAGTAGCTGCCGAGGGCCAGCACGTAGCGGTCGGCGGTTTCCAGCTTGCCGTCGATCCACACGCCGTTGATGCGGTCACCGGCGTAGTCGAGCTTCTGGATGTCCTGGCCAAAGCGGAATTCCACACCCAGTTTCACCGCCATTTCGGCGAGGCGGGTGGTGAACATCTGGCAGTCGCCGGTCTGGTCGTTCGGCAGACGCAGGGCGCCGGCGAGGATGTCGGTGACATTGGCCAGGGCCGGTTCGACGCGGGCAATGCCGGCGCGGTCGAGGACTTCAAACGGCACGCCGGACTCTTTCAGCACGGCGATGTCTTTGGCGGCGCCATCGAGCTGCGCCTGGGTGCGGAACAGTTGCGTAGTGCCGAGGCTGCGGCCTTCATAGGCGATGCCGGTTTCCGCACGCAGTTCGTCGAGGCAGTCGCGGCTGTACTCGGACAGACGCACCATGCGCTCCTTGTTCACCGCGTAACGGCTGGCGGTGCAGTTGCGCAGCATCTGCGCCATCCACAGGTACTGGTCAATGTCAGCGGTGGCCTTGATCGCGAGAGGGGCGTGGCGTTGCAGCAACCACTTGATCGCCTTGAGCGGCACGCCCGGTGCGGCCCACGGCGAGGCGTAACCCGGCGACACCTGGCCGGCGTTGGCGAAACTGGTCTCCATGGCGACGGCTGGCTGCCGGTCGACCACCACCACTTCAAACCCGGCACGGGCCAGATAGTAAGCACTGGCGGTACCGATGACGCCGCTACCCAAGACCATTACGCGCATTTTTGTATCCCTCATCGCGGCAGGGCCGCGTACGTCTGTTGTTAGAGCAATGATGCGCGCAGTGTAAAAAAGATTGGCCAGTGCTTTTCACTGTATAAGCGCCTATATTTGGCGACAATTCTCGGCAAAAACCCTTTTCACGGAGGCGCATCCCCTATGCGTACCAACACTCAGACCAAACGTGAGCTGGACAAGATCGACCGCAACATCTTGCGGATCCTGCAGGCGGACGGGCGGATATCGTTTACCGAACTCGGGGAGAAGGTCGGTCTGTCCACCACGCCGTGTACGGAGCGGGTGCGACGTCTGGAGCGCGAAGGGATCATCATGGGCTACAACGCCCGGCTGAATCCGCAACATTTGAAGGGTAGCCTGCTGGTGTTCGTCGAGATCAGCCTCGACTACAAATCCGGCGACACTTTCGAAGAGTTCCGACGCGCGGTGCTGAAATTGCCGCACGTGCTGGAGTGTCACCTGGTGTCAGGGGATTTCGACTATCTGGTAAAGGCGCGGATTTCCGAGATGGCGTCTTACCGCAAGTTGCTCGGCGACATTCTGTTGAAGCTGCCGCATGTGCGCGAATCGAAGAGCTACATCGTGATGGAAGAGGTGAAAGAGAGCCTGAGCCTGCCGATTCCGGATTGAGGTGTATTGGGCCTGACCCGGCCCTATCGCTGGCAAGCCAGCTGCCACAGGTTCGGCGGCGAGCGAGGGATTTTGTGAACGCCCGCACTCATTGTGGGAGCTGGCTTGCCAGCGATGGCGCCGACTCGGTTCAGAGTGCCACCCCGTTAGACCAGCACCTGCCGATTCGAAGCCATGTACTCGAAGATCTGCTTTTCAACCCGCGGATGAATCAGCTCCACCGGCCCTCGCCCGTTCGGGCACGGCAGCGTTTTGGTGGTGCCGAACAACCGGCAGATCAGTGGCCGCTCTTCATACACCGTGCAGCCATTCGGCCCCAGGTGTACGCAGTTCAGTGCTTCCAGCGCCGCATCCTGCTCGGCGCGGGTCTTGCGCGGCAGGCGGGCCATTTCTTCCGGCGAGGTGGTCACCGGCCCGCAACAGTCATGGCAGCCCGGCACACAGTCGAACGAGGGGATCTGCTGACGCAGGGTACGGATTTTCTGGCTGTTGCAGCTCATCGAAGCGGTGACCGACGGGAAATAGGCGACGATTGTGCCGCAAAAGCCCTGATCCAGACACCGCAGGCCGACCAATGTTGCCCAATTTCGGGCGTGCGGCTTATCCTCCGTCAAATTTTCTCGACACTCAGCCGTTGGATGACGCCCATGATCGCCCGCGCCCACATCACCGCGAGCCAACCACACGTTGCCTCTTATTACGCCGCCAGCAGCCTGCCACAGCCTGATCATCCGCAGTTGCAAGGTGAGGTGGTAGCGGACGTCTGCGTGGTCGGCGGCGGCTTCTCGGGACTGAACACCGCGCTGGAACTGGCCGAACGCGGCCTCAGCGTGGTGTTGCTGGAAGCGCACCGGATCGGCTGGGGTGCCAGCGGCCGTAACGGCGGGCAGCTGATTCGCGGGGTCGGCCACGGCCTCGATCAGTTCACCAACGTCATCGGTGCCGACGGCGTACGCCAGATGAAACTCATGGGCCTGGAAGCGGTGGAAATCGTTCGCCAGCGCGTCGAGCGTTTCCAGATCCAGTGCGACCTGACCTGGGGCTACTGCGACCTCGCCAACAAACCTGCCGACCTCGAAGGCTTTGCCGAAGATGCCGATGAACTGCGCGGCCTCGGTTATCGCTACGAAACCCGCTTGCTGCAAGCCGACCAGATGCACACCGTGGTCGGCTCCAAGCGTTATGTCGGCGGCTTGATCGACATGGGTTCGGGACATTTGCACCCGCTGAACCTGGCGCTGGGCGAAGCCGCTGCCGCGCAACAACTGGGCGTCAAACTGTTTGAACAGTCGGCCGTCACTCGCATCGACTACGGCCTCGAAGTGAAGGTGCACACGGCGCAAGGCTCGGTGCGCGCCAAGACACTGGTACTGGGCTGCAACGCTTATCTGAATGACCTCAATCCACAACTCAGTGGCAAAGTCCTGCCCGCCGGCAGCTACATCATCGCCACCGAACCGTTGAGCGAGGCACAGGCGCACGCCCTGCTGCCGCAAAACATGGCGGTCTGCGACCAGCGGGTGGCGCTGGATTACTACCGGCTCTCGGCGGATCGGCGCCTGCTGTTCGGCGGTGCCTGCCATTACTCGGGACGCGATCCAAAGGACATCGGCGCCTACATGCGGCCGAAGATGCTCGACGTGTTTCCGCAACTGGCCGGGGTGAAGATCGACTATCAGTGGGGCGGAATGATCGGCATCGGCGCCAACCGCTTGCCGCAGATTGGCCGGCTCAATGATCAGCCGAACGTGTATTACGCTCAGGCGTACTCCGGGCACGGGGTGAATGCCACGCACCTGGCCGGCAAGCTGCTGGCCGAGGCAATCAGCGGCCAGCACAGTGGCGGGTTCGATCTGTTTGCCAAGGTGCCGCACATCACCTTCCCGGGCGGCAAGCATTTGCGCTCGCCGTTGCTGGCGCTGGGGATGTTGTGGCATCGGCTCAAAGAGCTGGTCTGAGGTTTTTGCTGCGCCCTTGAAGCCGCCATCGCTGGCAAGCCAGCTCCCACAGGTTTTTGCGGCGAATACAAATATTGTGAACACCAAAAATACTGTGGGAGCTGGCTTGCCAGCGATGAGGCCCGAAAGAACAATACAGATCTCAGATCCGCCAGAACGGCTTCAACCCCTCCTCCTGCGCCTGCTCCCGGGTCAGCCCGACATCCTTGAGCTGCTCGGGTGTAAGCGCCAGCAACGCCTTGCGCGTGTGCAGACGATGCCAGAACAGGCCCCAGCGACTGAGGCCGGACGGCGCGTTGCGCAGGGCCGTATTCCATGCACCGTCCTCCTGCCCTGTCACCAGTTCCTGACTGTGTAACGTCAGCCGCACATCGCTCAAGCCGTTCATTTTTGTCGCTCCTGTTTACTTGGGTCGCCAGAGATTCCATGATGCGCGGGCCGGCAAAAGCATTACAGATTCAACCGATCTGTATTAACTCCATACAGATTTGCCGTTTCTGCCACTGAATTGTCGATTTTCGTCGCATCTGTACTGGTTTAACGAAACTCCTGCATCGAGGCACCTGCCATGACGCTTTATGTGAATCTCGCCGAGCTGCTCGGCACGCGCATCGAACAAGGTTTCTACCGTCCGGGTGACCGATTGCCGTCGGTGCGCGCCTTGAGCGTAGAACATGGCGTCAGTCTCAGCACGGTGCAGCAGGCTTATCGCATGCTCGAAGACAGTGGTCTGGCGTCGCCGAAGCCCAAGTCCGGCTACTTTGTACCGGTCGGACGCGAGCTGCCGGAGCTGCCGGCGGTCGGCCGTCCGGCGCAGCGGCCGGTGGAGATTTCGCAGTGGGATCAGGTGCTGGAGCTGATTCGTGCGGTGCCCCGCAAGGACGTCGTGCAACTGGGGCGCGGCATGCCCGATGTGACCACGCCCACCATGAAACCGCTGTTGCGCGGACTGGCGCGAATCAGTCGGCGCCAGGACATGCCCGGTCTGTATTACGACAACATCCACGGCACCCTCGAACTGCGCGAACAGATCGCCCGGCTGATGCTCGATTCCGGTTGCCAGTTAAGCGCCAGCGACCTGGTCATCACCACCGGTTGCCACGAAGCGCTGTCCACCAGCATCCACGCGATCTGCGAGCCCGGCGACATCGTCGCGGTGGATTCGCCGAGCTTTCACGGCGCCATGCAGACGCTCAAGGGCCTGGGCATGAAAGCCCTGGAAATCCCCACCGATCCGCTGACCGGCATCAGCCTCGAAGCACTGGAACTGGCGCTGGAACAATGGCCGATCAAGGTCATCCAGATCACGCCCAACTGCAATAACCCACTGGGCTACATCATGCCGGAGTCGCGCAAACGCGCGCTGCTCAACCTCGCGCAGCGCTTCGACGTGGCGATCATCGAGGACGATGTGTACGGCGAACTGGCCTATACCTACCCGCGTCCACGCACGATCAAGTCCTTCGACGAGGACGGCCGCGTGTTGCTGTGCAGTTCGTTTTCCAAGACCTTGGCGCCGGGATTGCGCATTGGCTGGGTCGCGCCGGGCCGCTATCTGGAACGGGTGCTGCACATGAAATACATCAGCACCGGCTCCACTGCGCCGCAGCCGCAGATCGCGATTGCCGAATTTCTCAAATCCGGGTACTTCGAACCGCATTTACGGCGGATGCGCTCACAATACCAGCGTAATCGCGACGTCATGATCGACTGGGTGACCCGCTACTTTCCTGTCGGCACCCGCGCCAGCCGTCCACAGGGCAGCTTCATGTTGTGGGTCGAACTGCCGGAAGGTTTCGATACGCTGAAACTGAATCGGGCGCTGCACGACCAGGGCGTACAGATTGCCGTCGGCAGCATCTTTTCCGCCTCGGGCAAATACCGCAATTGCCTGCGGATGAACTACGCTGCCAAACCGACACCGCAGATCGAAGAGGCGGTGCGCAAGGTCGGCGCCGCCGCCAGCAAATTACTGGCCGAAGCCGACTGACTTTTTTCGAGTGATCAGCGTCCATATGCCGACCTTTGCTGCCGACCGGAATGAACCTACGTGAGCTTCAGACAGCCCCTACTCGCTTTGCTGATGCTCGCCTCGCTCCTGAGCGGCTGCGCCAGCCTCGATGTGCCGCGTGAACCGAGCCAGGCCTTGCCGGCGTCGAACTCCAGTTTCGGCCGCTCGATTCAGGCCCAGGCCGCGCCCTATCAGGGGCGCTCCGGGTTTCGCCTGCTGTCCAACAGCACTGAGGCCTTCACCGCCCGCGCCGAGCTGATTCGCCAGGCACAAACCAGCCTCGACTTGCAGTACTACATCGTCCATGACGGCGTCAGCACGCGGATGCTCGTGGAAGAACTGCTCAAGGCCGCCGACCGTGGCGTGCGCGTGCGCATCCTGCTCGACGACACCACCAGCGACGGTCTCGACACGCTCATCGCCACCCTCGCGGCGCATCCACAGATCCAGATCCGCCTGTTCAACCCATTGCACCTGGGCCGCAGCACCGGCGTCACCCGCGCCGCCGGGCGCCTGTTCAACCTGTCGCTGCAACACCGGCGCATGCACAACAAGCTGTGGCTGGCGGACAACAGCGTGGCCATCGTCGGCGGGCGCAACCTGGGCGACGAGTATTTCGACGCCGAGCCGAACCTGAATTTCACCGACATCGACATGCTCAGCGTCGGCCCGGTGGCCGAGCAGCTCGGACACAGTTTCGATCAGTACTGGAACAGCGCGCTGAGCAAGCCGATCGACGAATTCCTCTCCAGCAAACCGACCGCCAAGGACTTGCAGAACACCCGCACGCGCCTGGAAGAGTCACTGGATGAAACCCGCAAACAGAATCACGCGCTGTACCAACAGCTGATGACGTTCAAGACCGCACCGCGCCTGGACATCTGGCGCAAGGAATTGATCTGGGCCTGGAACCAGGCACTGTGGGACGCACCGAGCAAGGTGCTGGCCAAGAACGAGCCGGACCCGCAACTGCTGCTGACCACGCAACTGGCGCCGGAGCTGAGAGGCGTCAACAAAGAGCTGATCATGATTTCGGCGTACTTCGTGCCCGGCCAGCCGGGCCTGGTGTACCTCACCGGACGCGCCGACGCCGGGGTCGCGGTGAGCCTGCTGACCAATGCGCTGGAAGCCACCGACGTGCCGGCGGTGCACGGCGGTTACGCGCCGTACCGCAAGGCGCTGCTGGAACACGGGGTGAAACTGTATGAACTGCGTCGCCAGCCTGGGGATAACTATGGCAGCGGCCCGCACCTGTTCTACAGCAAGTCGTTTCGGGGGTCGGATTCCAGCCTGCACAGCAAGGCGATGATTTTCGACCGGCGCAAAGCGTTTATCGGCTCGTTCAACTTCGATCCGCGTTCGGTGCTGTGGAACACTGAAGTCGGCGTGCTGGTGGACAGCCCGGAACTGGCCGAGCACGTGCGCGAACTGGCCTTGCAAGGCATGGCGCCAGCGCTGAGTTATCAGGCGAAACTGCAGGATGGCAAGCTCGTCTGGGTGACCGAGGACAACGGCCAGCTGCACACGCTGACCGAGGAACCGGGGAGCTGGTGGCGGCGCTTCAATGCATGGTTCAGCACCACGGTGGGTCTTGAACGGATGCTGTAAACAAACACAGGTCAATGCTGTGACGGGCTTTTGTGGCGAGGGGATTTAGCGAACCCTCGCACCACACTTTCATTACTCGGATCGGAATCAAGTCAGGCAGGTTCAGACACGGTGCCAAACGCACCTTGGCGCATCAACAGAATCACCAGCCCGAACGCCCCCGCCGCCATCAACAACGGCAACGCATGCCCGCTGATCCACTGACTGCCCGCCCCCGCCATCAACGGCCCGATCAGACAACCGACACCCCACAGCTGCGCAATGTGCGCATTGGCCCGCACCAGCGCATCGTCGCGATAACGCTCGCCGATCAGGATCAGTGACAAAGTGAACAACCCACCGGCGCTGGCACCGAACAGCACCCACAATGGCCAGATCAACAGCGTGTCGATCAGCATGGGGATCGCCAGGCTCGACAGCATCAGGACCACTGCGCAGCCGGTGAACAATGTGCGCCGCGACAGATAGTCTGCCAGCGCGCCAATCGGCAGTTGCAACAGCGCGTCGCCGACCACCACCGTGCTGACCATTGCCAGCGCGATCTCGGCGCTGAAGCCTTGTTGCAGGCAATACACCGGCAGCAGCGTCAGGATCATCGCCTCGAACGCGGCGAACAACGAGACTGCCCAGGCAATCGCCGGCAACTCGCGGGCAAAACCCCACAGGTCGCCGAAGGTCACACTGCTGGCTTCGCTGCTCGGCGCACCGCTGCGGCCCATCAACAGAAAAGGCGAAACCGTCAGCAGCCCGACACCGACCCAGAACCCATAATCGTGTTCAGTGCCGAGCGCGCCCAGCAGCAACGGACCAGACAGTTGGCTCAGCGCATAGCTGCTGCCATACAGAGCGACGAGGCGACCACGCCAGTTTTCCACGACCAGTTGATTGATCCAGCTCTCGCCGAGGATGAACACGATGGTCAGGATCACCCCGATCATCAGGCGCAGCACCAGCCACACTGGATAACTCGGCAGCAACGCCAGCAAGCCGATTGACAGTGCTCCGGCCCACAGGCACAGACGCATCAGGTTCGCCGTGCCGAAACGTGCTGCCAGATGACTGGAAATCTTCGCCCCCAGCAACACGCCGATCGCCGGCATTGCCGCCATCACGCCGATGGCGAAGGAGCCATAGCCCCAGCCCTCCAGGCGCAACGACACCAGCGGCATGCTGACCCCCAGGGCCAGGCCGACACTCAAGACAGACGCCAACACGGCGAAATACGTCGCCCAACGCATGGTCCACGCTCCTGTGGATTATTTTTATCTGCACCACAAAACCAATGTGGGAGCAAACCCTGTGGCGAGGGGATTCATCCCCGACAGGTCGCGCAGCGACCTCAAAACCTGCACCCTTGCATGCACTGGTTTTGCGACTGCTTCGCAGCCGATCGGGGATGAATCCCCTCACCACAAAAGCTTGCTCCCACAGGGGGGTCTCTGTAGTTCGGAAGCCTGAACGAGCCAGGCTCCCGCTAAAGGCTTACAGCTTGATCCACGTCGCTTTCAGCTCGGTGTACTTGTCGAACGCGTGCAGCGACTTGTCACGACCGTTACCCGATTGCTTGAAGCCGCCGAACGGCGCAGTCATGTCGCCGCCGTCGTACTGGTTGACCCACACACTGCCGGCACGCAGGGCCTTGGCGGTCAGGTGGGCCTTGGAGATGTCCTGGGTCCACACCGCAGCGGCCAGGCCATACGGCGTGTCGTTGGCGATCTGAATCGCTTCTTCGGCGGTGTCGAACGCAATGACCGACAGCACCGGGCCGAAGATTTCTTCCTGGGCGATCTTCATCGCGTTGCTCACGCCGTCGAAAATCGTCGGCTCGACGTAGGTGCCACCGGTTTCCTGAAGAATGCGCTTGCCGCCGGCCACCAGTTTGGCGCCGTCGGTGTGGCCGGACTCGATGTACGACAGCACGGTGTTCATCTGCTGGGTGTCGACCAGCGCCCCGACGTTGGTCGCCGGGTCCAGTGGATTGCCCGGTTTCCAGGCTTTCAGCGCCTCGATCACCATCGGCAGGAATTTGTCCTTGATCGAACGCTCGACCAGTAGACGCGAACCGGCGGTGCAGACTTCGCCCTGGTTGAAGGCGATGGCGCTGGCGGCGGATTCGGCAGCGGCTTGCAGGTCCGGTGCGTCGGCAAACACGATGTTCGGGCTCTTGCCACCAGCTTCCAGCCACACGCGCTTCATGTTCGACTCGCCGGAGTAGATCATCAGTTGCTTGGCGATCTTGGTCGAACCGGTGAACACCAGGGTGTCGACGTCATTGTGCAGCGCCAGCGCCTTGCCGACGGTGTGGCCGTAACCCGGCAGCACGTTGAGCACGCCTTTCGGAATGCCGGCTTCTACCGCGAGCGCAGCGATACGGATGGCGGTCAGCGGGGATTTTTCCGACGGCTTGAGGATCACCGAGTTACCGGTGGACAGCGCCGGGCCGAGTTTCCAGCAGGCCATCATCAGCGGGAAGTTCCACGGCACGATGGCGCCGACCACGCCCACCGGCTCGCGGGTCACCAGACCCAGTTGGTCATGCGGCGTGGCGGCGACTTCGTCGTAGATCTTGTCGATCGCCTCACCGCTCCAGCTCAGCGCTTGCGCAGCACCCGGCACGTCGATGTACAGCGAATCGCTGATTGGCTTGCCCATGTCGAGGGTTTCGAGCAGGGCCAGCTCTTCGGCGTGCTGTTTGAGCAGGCCGGCAAAACGAATCATGGTAGCTTTGCGTTTGGTCGGCGCCAGGCGCGACCAGACACCGGAATTGAAGGTGGCGCGGGCATTTCCCACGGCGCGCTGAGCGTCAGCGGCGTCACAGCTGGCGATCTTGCCCAGCAGACGGCCATCGACCGGACTGATGCACTCGAAAGTCTCGCCGGAGACGGCGTCGGTGTATTCACCATTGAGGTAGGCGCGGCCTTCGATTTTCAGGTCGCGGGCGCGTTGTTCCCAGTCGGCACGAGTCAGGGTGGTCATTCGAGTGTCCTCCTCTTGTTGAATAGAGCGCCGCGGTCTTCGCGGTCGTCTTCAGGAATGCTGCCCGGCCAGCCTGCTTTTCGGCCCAAGGCACCCGCCACCCTAAACCAGCGGCCGGGGTTGTTTCAATATATTTGACATAAGCCGGCTATACGGCCTTGCGGTGTTCAATTTAATAAACATAGACTCTGGCCCTTTCCAACCACCGCGCCGTCATCACGGGAGAAAACAACAATGAACATCCAGAACGTCGTCGACATCAGCCTGACCAGCAGCGAAGCCGAACGCTATCGCCCGGACCCGGCCAAAGTGCTCAAGGGTGATCCCGAGCAAGCGGTGTTCAATCAATACGACAGCCCTTGCGGGCAAATGAATGTCGGTGTGTGGGAAGGTGCGGTCGGTCAGTGGACAGTGAATTACACCGAGCATGAATACTGCGAAATCCTCCAGGGGGTTTCGGTGCTGCGAGACAGCGATGGCAATGCCAAGACCTTGCGCGTGGGCGATCGCTTCGTGATTCCGGCAGGGTTTCGTGGAACCTGGGAAGTGCTTGAGGCTTGCCGCAAGATCTATGTGATCTTTGAACAGAAGGCTTGAGATTGTCGCTGACTGATCCGGCCCTATCGCTGGCAAGCCAGCTCCCACAGGCTTTGCGGTGAATACAAATTTTGTGAACACCAGCGATCACTGTGGGAGCTGGCTTGCCAGCGATGAGGCCAGGCCAGAAACCACAGAAACCCGAGGCAACAAAAAAGGCCCGTATCGTGAGATACGGGCCTTTTTTGTAAGTCCGGAAAAATCAATTACTTGATTTTGCCTTCCTTGTAGATCACGTGCTTGCGAACAACCGGATCATATTTCTTGATCTCGATTTTGTCCGGGGTAGTACGCTTGTTCTTGTCGGTAGTGTAGAAGTGACCAGTACCGGCGCTCGAGATCAAACGAATCAATTCACGCATGATTAGCTCCCTTAAATCTTGCCATCGCGGCGAAGTTCGGCGAGCACGACAGTGATGCCACGCTTGTCGATGATACGCATGCCTTTGGCAGATACGCGCAGACGCACAAAACGTTTCTCTTCTTCAACCCAGAAGCGGTGATGCTGCAGGTTCGGCAGGAAACGACGACGGGTTTTGTTGTTTGCGTGGGAAATGTTATTCCCGGTTACCGGACCCTTACCGGTAACTTGACATACTCTAGACATGCCTCAGCCCTCTAAAACCACATGCCCAACCCGGCATGGGTTGGCCGCTTAATCTCTCAGTCATTTGGCGCCAGGCGCCGCGTTTCTTTAGAGGTCTTACCGGCTACACCTACAGTGAAGGAACCGGGCCCCTAGAAAAGAGCGCTGCTTTATACCAGAAAGACCGGGGAGCAACAACAATCGGTGTGCAATCAATCAGCAAAAAGGCGCAAATTCGGGCTGCGAGCGCTTTACACAAAGGCCGCCGTCGCCTTTTACCGCTCGTCGCAGAAAACCGGCCGCGAAGGGTATCACGCCTTTGCAGGCGCCAGCAGACAGTCGAAATTGCATAAGCCCTGCCCCAAAAATGCAAAAAGGGGATAGTCATTTGCAATCGCGACCTCTAGGGTAGGCCTTTTCCAGACTGCACTTGCAGATGGGCCTTCGATCTGTAAAAGGAAACCGACCATGCGCCTCGCTGCCCTACCCCTGTTGCTCGCCCCGCTCCTGCTGAGCCCTCTGGCCCAGGCCGCTGCCCTGAGCGTCTGTACCGAGGCCAGCCCGGAAGGGTTCGACGTGGTGCAATACAACTCGCTGACCACCACCAACGCCTCGGCCGATGTGCTGATGAACCGCCTGGTGGACTTCGATACCGCCAGCGGCAAAGTGGTCCCGAGCCTGGCCGACAGCTGGGAAGTCAGCACCGACGGGCTGTCGTATGTCTTCAAACTGCGTCCACAGGTGAAGTTTCATACGACCGAATACTTCAAACCGACCCGCGAGCTGACCGCCGAAGACGTCAAATTCAGCTTCGACCGCATGCTCGATCCGGCCAATCCATGGCACAAGGTCGCGCAAAGCGGCTTCCCGCATGCGCAGTCGATGCAGTTGCCGGCGCTGATCAAGAAAATCGACGCACTGGATCCGCTGACCGTGCGCTTCACTCTCGACCACCCGGATTCGACCTTCCTCGCCACCCTGAGCATGGGTTTCGCCTCGATCTATTCCGCCGAATACGCCGACAAGCTGCTCAAGGCCAACGCCACGGACAAGCTCAACAGCCAGCCAATCGGCACCGGTCCGTTCGTGTTCACCCGGTTTCAGAAAGATGCGTCGATCCGCTACAAGGCCAACCCGGATTACTTCGGCGGCAAGCCTGCAGTGGATCCGCTGATCTTCGCGATCACGCCGGATGCCAATGTGCGCCTGCAAAAGCTGCGGCGTAACGAGTGTCAGATCGCCCTGTCACCAAAGCCACTGGACGTACAGGCCGCGCTGAAAGAGCCGACCTTGAAAGTGGAAAAGACTGACGCGTTCATGACCGCTTTCGTCGGCATCAACAGCCAGCACCCGCCGCTGGACAAACCAGAAGTGCGCCAGGCAATCAACCTTGCGTTCGATAAGGCCAACTACATCAAAGCCGTGTTCGAAGACACCGCCGAACCCGCCAACGGCCCGTACCCGCCGAATACCTGGAGCTACGCGAAGAACCTGCCGGGCTATCCACACGATGTGGCAAAAGCCAAGGCACTGCTGGCCAAGGCCGGTTTGAAGGACGGATTCCAGACCACGATCTGGACGCGTCCGTCGGGCAGTCTGCTCAATCCGAACCCGAGCCTCGGCGCCCAGCTGTTGCAATCGGACCTGGCCGAGATCGGCATTCAAGCGGAAATCCGCGTGATCGAGTGGGGCGAACTGATTCGCCGCGCCAAGGCGGGCGAGCATGACCTGTTGTTCATGGGCTGGGCCGGCGATAACGGCGATCCGGACAACTTCCTCACGCCGCAGTTTTCCTGCGCGGCGGTCAAATCGGGCACCAACTTCGCGCGCTACTGCAACGCCGATCTGGACAAGCTGATCAGCGCCGGCAAGACCACCAGCGAGCAAGGCGTGCGCACCAAGCTGTATGAGCAGGCGCAGACGCAGATTCAGCAACAGGCGCTGTGGTTGCCACTGGCACACCCGACCGCTTTCGCGCTGACGCGCAAGGATGTGCAAGGTTATTCGGTCAGCCCGTTCGGCCGGCAGGACTACTCCAAGGTCAACCTGAAATAACCTGCCCGACACGAAACCCTGTGGATGCAATCAAACCTGTGGGAGCGAGCTTGCTCGCGAAAGCGGTCTGTCAGTAAACGTGATGCTGACTGACACGACGCCTTCGCGAGCAAGCTCGCTCCCACACGGATTTGCATCGTTCCCGAGAGTTACATCCAGCCGCACTCCGCCATGGACAGTGGCTCGCCTTCGCCCACGATGAAGTGATCCAGCACTCGCACATCAATCAATTCCAGAGCCTTCTGCAAACGCTTGGTCAGCTGGCGATCCGCCTGACTGGGATCGCTGTTCCCCGACGGGTGGTTGTGACAGAGAATCACCGCCGCCGCGTTATTGGCCAACGCGCGCTTCACAACCTCCCGAGGGTGCACGCTGGTGTTGTCGATCGAGCCGCGAAACAGCGCCTCGAAGGTCAGCACTTGATGCTTGGAGTCGAGAAACAGGCATCCAAACACCTCGTGCGGCTCATGCCGCAGCATGGATTTGAGGTAATCGCGGACCACCTGAGGACTCTCCAGCGCCGGCTTCTTGCGCATTCGCTCAGCCAGGTGTCGGCGCCCCATCTCCAGCACCGCTTGCAGCTGGGCGAACTTTGCCGGCCCCAGGCCCAATTGCTCGCTGAACGTCGCAAGATCGGCTTCGAGCAAAACCCGCAGGCTGCCGAATTGGCTCAAAAGGTGTCGAGCCAGATCCACCGCGCTTTTACCGGACACCCCGGTACGTAGAAAAATCGCCAGCAATTCAGCATCGGAAAGGCTTCCCGATCCCTGTTCAAGCAGCTTCTCCCGCGGCCGTTCCGCCGCAGGCCAATCGCGAATACTCATACACATTCCTTGTCTGTGGGCGCCGCTGTTCCGTAGCGGTCGCTGTGATATCGTAGCCCATCTTTTTTGCGGGCGAATTCACCCTGGGGAGGGGGGTTCGCCACGTATGTCACCCACGAAATGAAAGGCAGACCTATGCAGCGGCTGTATCGGAAACGCATCGTTCTGGGCGTCGGCGGCGGCATTGCGGCCTACAAGAGCGCCGATCTGGTTCGCCGCCTGATCGACCAGGGCGCCGAAGTGCGCGTGGTCATGACCCATGGCGGCGCTGAGTTCATCACCCCGCTGACCATGCAGGCCTTGTCCGGGCACCCGGTTCACCTCGATTTGCTCGACCCGGCCGCAGAAGCCGCGATGGGCCACATCGAGCTGGCCAAGTGGGCCGATCTGGTGCTGATCGCCCCGGCCACCGCCGACCTGATCGCCCGCCTGGCCCAAGGCATCGCCAACGATTTGCTGACCACATTGGTGCTGGCCACCGACGCCGTTGTGGCAGTCGCGCCAGCAATGAATCAGGCGATGTGGCGCGACCCGGCGACCCAGGCCAACCTGCAAATCCTCGCAAGCCGCGGCCTGAAGACCTTCGGCCCGGCCTCGGGCAGCCAGGCCTGCGGCGACGTCGGCATGGGCCGGATGATGGAAGCCACCGATCTGGCGCAGTGCGCGGCAGACTGCTTCCAGCGCCAGGCACTGACCGGCAAGCACGTCGTGATCACTGCCGGCCCGACCCAGGAAAACATCGACCCGGTGCGCTACATCACCAACCACAGCTCCGGCAAAATGGGCTTTGCCCTCGCCGAAGCCGCGGTGGAAGCCGGCGCCCGCGTGACCCTGATCAGCGGCCCGGTACACCTGCCGACGCCGGATCGCGTGACGCGTATCGACGTGGTCAGTGCCCGCGACATGCTCGCCGCGTGTGAGTCGGCCATCCCTTGCGACGTGTTCATCGCCTCGGCAGCGGTCGCGGACTACCGTCCGGAAGTCGTTGCCCCGCAAAAACTCAAGAAAGACCCTACAAGCGGCGACGGCTTCGTCCTGCAAATGGTGCGCAACCCCGACATCCTCGCCACCATTGCGACCCGTCCCGATCGTCCGTTCAGTGTCGGCTTCGCCGCCGAGACCGAACACCTGCTCGACTACGCTGCACGCAAGCTCAAGGACAAGAATCTCGATTTGATCGTCGCCAACGACGTCGCCAATCCGAGCATCGGTTTCAACAGCGAAGAAAACGCCTGCAGCGTAATTGACCGTGCGCTGCACGCCACGGTTTTCGCCCAGACCAGCAAGAGCAAGATCGCTCGCCAACTGGTCACTTTTATCGCCGAACGTCTGAACCAGGTTTAATTTCCATGCACGCTTTGCAAGCCAAGATCCTCGACCCACGCATCGGTACTGAATTCCCGCTGCCGCAATACGCCACCCCGGGCTCCGCCGGCCTCGACCTGCGCGCCATGCTGCAAGAGGACATCGTGATCAAGCCGGGTGAAACCGTGCTGATCCCTACCGGTCTGTCGGTTTACATCGGCGACCCGAACCTCGCCGCGCTGATCCTACCGCGCTCGGGGATGGGCCATAAGCACGGCATCGTGCTGGGCAACCTCGTCGGCCTGATCGACTCGGATTACCAGGGCCCGCTGATGGTGTCCTGCTGGAACCGTGGCCAGAGCGATTTCACCATGACCGTTGGCGAACGTCTGGCGCAACTGGTGCTGGTGCCGGTGGTCCAGGCGCACTTCGAAATGGTGGAAGAGTTCGTCGAAACCGAGCGCGGCGCGGGCGGTTTCGGCCATACCGGCACCAAGTAACGCCACAAAATTTGCGCAACTTTTGCAGCAGGTTTTAGCACCGAAAACCAGGGTTTTGTCGGCCACAAGCCACGCCAGCTGAGGCGTCATGGCTCTTTCACACCACGAACTCTCTGTGGAAAACGCCGTCATACCCTTCAGTTTGAGCCTGCCGCCGAGTGAATCGTCGGTCTGTCCCGCCACTTTCGAGATGGAGCATTTGTGCAGATGAGCACCCCAGCCAAGATTGCCCCGAAGCTGCCCGACAGCATTTTCCGCGCCTATGACATTCGCGGCACCGTGCCGGAATTCCTCAATGCCGAAACCGCTTACTGGATCGGCCGCGCCATCGGCTCGCAGAGCCTGGCCCAGGGCGAACCGAACGTGTCGGTCGGCCGCGATGGCCGCCTGTCCGGCCCGGAACTGGTGGCCGAGCTGATCCGCGGTATCGCCGAGAGCGGCTGCCACGTCAGCGATGTCGGCCTGGTGCCGACGCCAGCGCTGTATTACGCGGCCAACGTGCTGGCCGGCAAGTCCGGAGTGATGCTCACCGGCAGCCACAACCCGTCGAACTACAACGGCTTCAAGATCGTGATCGCCGGCGACACCCTCGCCAACGAGCAGATCCAGGTGCTGCACGAGCGCATCAAGAGCAATGACCTGACCAGCGGCCAGGGCAGCGTCACGCGGGTCGAAATCCTCGACCGCTACACCACCGAAATCGTCCAGGACATCAAACTGGCCCGGCGCATGAAAGTCGTGGTCGACTGCGGCAACGGCGCAGCCGGGGTGATCGCCCCGCAACTGATCGAAGCGCTGAACTGCGAAGTCATCCCGCTATTCTGCGAAGTCGACGGCAACTTCCCCAACCACCACCCGGACCCGGGCAAGCCTGAAAACCTCGTCGACCTGATCGCCAAGGTCAAGGAAACCAACGCCGATATCGGCCTCGCCTTCGATGGCGACGGTGACCGTGTCGGTGTGGTGACCAACACCGGCAGCATCGTCTATCCGGACCGCCTGCTGATGCTGTTCGCCCGCGACGTGGTGGCGCGCAACCCGGACGCGGAAATCATCTTCGACGTCAAATGCACCCGCCGCCTGGTGCCGCTGATCAAGGAGTACGGTGGTCGTCCGCTAATGTGGAAGACGGGTCATTCGTTGATCAAAAAGAAAATGAAACAATCCGGTGCTCTATTGGCCGGTGAGATGAGCGGGCACATCTTCTTCAAGGAGCGCTGGTTCGGTTTCGACGACGGTATCTATAGCGCCGCGCGGCTGCTGGAGATCCTCAGCAAGGAAAAATCCACCGCGGAGGAGCTGTTTGCGACCTTTCCGAATGATATTTCTACGCCGGAAATCAATATCCATGTGACCGAAGAGAGCAAATTCAGCATCATTGATGCACTGCACGACGCACAATGGGGCGCAGGCGCTGACCTGACCACCATCGACGGCGTGCGAGTCGATTACGCCAAAGGCTGGGGCCTGGTGCGCGCGTCCAACACCACACCGGTGCTGGTGCTGCGCTTCGAGGCCGATGACGAGGCTGAATTGCAGCGCATCAAGGATGTGTTCCACGCCCAACTGAAACGCGTTGCACCTGATCTCCAACTACCGTTCTGATTCACCCGGAGCCCTGAATGACCCTCGAACGCGAAGCCGCCGCCCACACCGCCCAGGTCCTGTCCGAAGCGCTGCCTTACATCCGACGTTATGTCGGCAAGACCCTGGTGATCAAATACGGCGGCAACGCGATGGAAAGCGAGGAGCTGAAAACCGGCTTCGCCCGCGACATCGTCTTGATGAAGGCCGTGGGCATCAACCCGGTCGTGGTTCACGGCGGCGGCCCGCAGATCGGTGATCTGCTCAAGCGCCTGTCGATCGAAAGCCATTTCGTCGACGGCATGCGCGTTACCGACGCCGCGACCATGGACGTGGTGGAAATGGTCCTCGGCGGCCAGGTCAACAAAAGCATCGTCAACCTGATCAACCGTCACGGCGGCAGCGCCATCGGCTTGACCGGTAAAGACGCCGGGCTGATTCGTGCGAAGAAACTGACGGTCACCCGTCAGACCCCGGAGATGACCCAGCCGGAAATCATCGACATCGGCCAGGTAGGCGAAGTGGTCGGGATCAACACAGAACTGCTGAACCTGCTGGTAAAAGGCAATTTCATCCCGGTGATCGCGCCAATCGGCGTGGGTGAGAACGGCGAGTCGTACAACATCAACGCCGACTTGGTGGCCGGTAAAGTTGCCGAGGCGCTGAAAGCCGAGAAGCTGATGCTGCTGACCAACATCGCCGGCCTGATGGACAAGTCGGGCACCGTCCTGACCGGCCTGAGCACCCAGCAGGTCGACGACCTGATCGCCGACGGCACGATCTACGGCGGCATGCTGCCGAAGATCCGTTGCGCGCTGGAAGCGGTTCAGGGCGGTGTCGGCAGCTCGCTGATCATCGACGGTCGCGTACCGAACGCGATCCTGCTGGAAATCTTCACCGACACTGGTGTGGGCACGCTGATCAGCAATCGCAAGCGTCCGTAAGCCGTCGCGGAAACCAAAAGACCCCGCTCAGCCTGGCTGAGCGGGGTCTTTTTTATCATCGCAAACTTTGTGGGAGCGAGCTTGCTCGCGAAGACGGCGGCACATTCAACATTGATGCAAGCTGAATCACCGCATTCGCGAGCAAGCTCGCTCCCACAGGTTTTGCACCAGTCGGTCAGACGCCGAACTGGGCGCGATAGGCTTCCACGGCTGGCAGATGCTGCTTGAGCTGCGGATCGTCAGCGAGGAACTCCAGCACCTGATTCAGCGAAACAATGCTGATCACCGGGATACCGAAATCGCGCTCGACTTCCTGAATGGCCGACAACTCACCGTTGCCACGCTCCTGACGATTGAGGGCGATCAGCACGCCGGCGGCCTTGGCGCCGTCCTGGGAGGCGATGATCTGCATCACTTCGCGGATCGCGGTGCCGGCAGTGATTACGTCGTCGATGATCAGCACATCGCCGGTCAGCGGCGCGCCGACCAGGCTGCCACCTTCGCCGTGGGCCTTGGCTTCCTTGCGGTTGAAGCACCAAGGCAGATCACGGTTGTGGTGCTCGGCCAGCGCGACAGCGGTGGTGGCCGCCAGCGGAATGCCTTTATAGGCCGGGCCGAACAGTACATCGAAAGAAATGCCGCTTTCGGCAATGGCTGCCGCGTAGAAACGCCCCAGCTGCGCCAGGGCCGAACCCGAGTTGAACAGGCCGGCGTTGAAGAAGTAAGGACTGGTGCGCCCGGACTTCAGGGTGAACTCACCGAAGCGCAAAACGCCGCGATCGATGGCAAAACGAATGAAATCGCGCTGATACGCTTGCATGAAAAAAACCCCAAATACCACGGATTTAGCTAATTAGCTTGACGCCGTGTATCATACACGCACGCGATTTTTGGGGCCATTTATGCGGATCATCAGTGTGAACGTCAATGGTATTCAGGCTGCAGTCGAGCGTGGTTTGCTCAGTTGGCTGCAAGCACAGAATGCCGACGTCATCTGCCTGCAGGACACCCGTGCCTCCGCCTTTGAACTGGATGACCCAGCCTTCCAACTGGATGGCTACTTCCTTTATGCCTGCGATGCTGAAGTCCCTGCCCAAGGTGGCGTGGCTTTGTATTCGCGGTTGCAACCGAAGGCTGTCATCAGCGGTCTCGGTTTCGAGACGGCCGACCGCTACGGGCGCTACCTGCAAGCAGATTTCGACAAAGTCAGTATTGCCACCTTGCTGCTTCCTTCGGGGATGAACGGCGATGAGGACTTGAACCAGAAGTTCAAGCTCATGGACGACTTCGGCAAGTACCTGGACAAACAGCGGCGCAAACGTCGCGAGTACATTTATTGTGGCTCGCTGTATGTTGCGCAGCAGAAGCTCGACATCAAGAACTGGCGCGACAGCCAGCAATCCCCGGGCTTCCTGGCGCCGGAACGGGCCTGGATGGACGAGATTGTCGGCAACATGGGTTATGTCGATGCCCTGCGCGAAGTCAGCCGCGAAGGCGACCAGTACAGCTGGTGGCCGGACAACGAACAGGCCGAGATGCTCAATCTGGGCTGGCGTTTCGACTACCAGATCCTGACTCCGGGCCTGCGCCGCTTTGTACGCAGTGCACGCCTGCCGCGTCAGCCACGGTTCTCGCAGCACGCGCCGCTGATCGTCGACTACGACTGGACGCTGACCATCTAAGCGTCGATTCGTGGATGCAAAAAAGCCGACATCGCTGTCGGCTTTTTTGTGCGCGCTGGTTTTTGCTTTCTGTAAGAGTGAGCCTGCTCGCGATGGCGTGGTGTCAGCCAACACTCATGCTGAATGATCCACCGCCTTCGCGAGCAAGCCCGCTCCCACAGGAAAAACCGCAATTGGTTATTACTTGATCAATCGCCAAGTGAACGGGTAGCGATACGGGAACCCGTCATTGGCCTTCACCCCGGCAATGATCGTCAGCACCAGTGCGCCAATGGCCAACAGGCCCAGCAGGAAGAAGCCGATGATCAACACCATCAGCAGCAGACAGATCGCTGCAGCAATCGCCACGGTGATCTGAAAGTTCAGCGCTTCCTTGCCCTGGGCATCGATGAACGGATCGGTTTCGCGCTTCATCTGCCACAGGATCAACGGCCCGATCAGGTTACCGAACGGAATCCAGATGCCCAGCAAGGCGGACAAGTGACAAAACATCGCCCATTGACGAACCTCCTGGCTCGGTTTGGGCAGCAACTCTTGCTCATCACTCATCGCGTCCTCCTTGCGGGTTACGAACCTGCTCAGTCGGCCAATGCCGCCTGTTGCAGTTCGAAGATTTCGTTCATGCCTTTCTTGGCCAGTTCCAGCATGGCGTTCAGGTCTTCAGGCTGGAACGGTGCACCTTCGGCAGTGCCCTGCACCTCGATGAAGCCACCGGTGCTGGTCATCACGACGTTGAGGTCGGTCTCGGCAGCGGAATCTTCAAGATAGTCCAGGTCCAGCACTGGCTCGCCCTGATACATGCCGACCGACACTGCGCCGATCATTTGCTTGAGCGGGTCGCCGCCCTTCAGGCCGCCACGCTTCTTGATCACTTTCAGTGCATCGACCAGCGCAACCATGGCACCCGTGATGGAAGCGGTGCGGGTGCCGCCGTCAGCCTGAATCACGTCGCAATCGACGTACAGGGTCACGTCGCCCAGCTTGGACATGTCCAGTGCAGCGCGCAGGGAACGGCCGATCAGACGCTGGATTTCCAGAGTACGACCGCCCTGCTTGCCACGGCTCGCTTCGCGCTGGTTACGCTCGCCGGTCGCACGCGGCAGCATGCCGTATTCGGCAGTCAGCCAGCCCTGGCCCTGGCCCTTGAGGAAACGCGGCACGCCGTTTTCGACGCTGACGGTGCAGATGACCTTGGTATCACCGAATTCGACCAGTACGGATCCCTCGGCGTGTTTGGTGTAGTTGCGGGTAATGCGGATCGAGCGGAGCTGATCGGCAGCGCGACCACTTGGACGTTTCATAGGGAATACCTGTACTGGGGACGGAAAACTGCCGAGCATTATAGAGCGCTGCACCGCACCTGAGCACTCGTTAAAAATTCCGGGTGACGACCGAAGGCGCTAGAACACGCATAACCGACGGCCTGCAGCCCTTTGTCACACCGTGTGTTTGGGCGCATTCGCCGCACTGCGCTACAATCCTGCGCCTTTGCTGCCAGTCGGCTTTAATTCATTCATATCGAGCCTGCGGAACTGACGTTTCGCGCCGATCTGCATTGCGAGGTCACCGCCATGGTGCACAGCATGACCGCCTTCGCCCGCGTCGAGAAAGCCGGCGTCCAGGGTACCCTGAGCTGGGAGCTGCGCTCGGTCAACAGCCGCTATCTGGAACCACACCTGCGCCTGCCGGAGTCGTTTCGCGACCTCGAAGGCGCTGTGCGTGAAGCGCTGCGTCAGGGCCTGTCGCGGGGCAAACTGGAATGCACCCTGCGCTTCACCGAAGAAAGCACCGGCAAGCCGTTGCAAGTCGACCGCGAGCGCGCTGCGCAACTGGTCGCCGCCGCCGAGACAGTCGCCGGCCTGATCAAGAATCCTGCCGCACTGAATCCACTGGAAGTGTTGGCCTGGCCGGGCGTTCTGGTAGCTGACGCCACCGATCCGCAGGCGCTGAATGCCGAGGCGCTGGGCCTGTTCAATCAAGGTCTGAAAGAACTGAAAGCCGGCCGCGAGCGTGAAGGCGCGGAGCTGGCGCGACTGATCAACGAGCGCCTGACGTCTATTGAAGAAGACGTCGTGACCCTGCGTGAACTGGTACCGCAGATGCTCGCCACCCAGCGCCAGAAAGTCCTCGACCGCTTCGCCGACATGAAGGCCGAACTGGATCCGCAGCGTCTGGAACAGGAAATGGTCATCCTCGCGCAAAAGAGCGACGTAGCCGAAGAGCTGGATCGCCTGAGCACCCACATCATCGAAGTGCGCCGGGTGCTCAAATCCGGCGGCGCGGCCGGACGCCGCCTGGACTTCCTGATGCAGGAACTCAACCGCGAAGCCAACACACTGGGCTCCAAGGCCTTCGACCCGCGCAGCACCCAAGCCGCCGTCAACCTCAAGGTGTTGATCGAGCAGATGCGCGAACAAGTGCAGAATATTGAGTAAGGCTACCCCGACATGACCCACAACACCGGCACCCTGTACATCATTTCCGCGCCATCGGGCGCGGGCAAGAGCAGTCTGGTCAAGGCTTTGACCGACGCCAACCCGGAGATTCGCGTGTCGATCTCCCACACCACCCGCGCCATGCGCCCGGGTGAAGTGGACGGCGTGAACTATCACTTCGTGACCCGCGAAGAGTTCGTGAAGATGGGCGAACACGGCGACTTCCTTGAGCGCGCCGAAGTCTTCGGCAACTTCTACGGCACCTCGCAAAGCCGCCTGCAGCAGACACTGGACGAAGGTCACGACCTGATCCTGGAAATCGACTGGCAAGGCGCCGAGCAAGTGCGCAAGCTGATGCCGCAGGCACGCTCGATTTTCATTCTGCCGCCATCGCTGCAGGCCCTGCACCAGCGCCTGACCAATCGTGGCCAGGACAGCGACGAGATCATCGACGGCCGGATGCGTGAAGCCGTCAGCGAGATGAGCCATTACGTCGAGTACGACTACCTGATCATCAACGACGATTTCGCCCACGCGCTGGACGACCTGAAAGCGATTTTCCGCGCCAATCAGCTGCAACAGAAGCGCCAACAGGTGCGTTTCGGCAAGTTACTGGCCGAACTGCTGGGCTGAAACAGCACTTCCCAAAACTGCTGCAAGGGCTTTACATTGGTGCTTGCAGCGCGTTGAAGGGTCTGGTCAAAAAATCAGCGCTTCCCTAATCGCTGGTGATTTTTTAAACTGCTCAGTCCGCTCGCCCACCCGGGCAGCGCGCAAATTGCATTCGCTCCGAGGAATACCATGGCCCGCGTAACCGTTGAAGACTGCCTGAACCACGTGGAAAACCGTTTTGAACTGGTCATGCTGTCCACCAAGCGTGCCCGTCAACTGGCCACCGGCGGCAAAGAGCCACTGGTCCAGTGGGAAAACGACAAGCCGACCGTTGTCGCCCTGCGTGAAATCGCTGAAGGCCTGATGAGCTACGAGTTCATCGCCGAGCAGGAAATTGTCCATGAAGACCCGGTCTTCGCCGCGTTCGAGGACGAGTCCAACGAGGCCGTCTAAGCCTATGCCTGGTCGACGTAGCACGGCGCGGGAACACAGCCTACGGCAGGAGTCATCATGCCGAGCATAGACGCCCTCGCCGATCGCTTATCGACCTACCTCGGCAATGACCAGGTCAACCTGGTCCGCCGAGCGTATTTCTACGCCGAACAAGCCCATGACGGTCAGCGCCGTCGCAGCGGCGAGGCGTACGTCACGCATCCTCTTGCGGTGGCGAATATCCTTGCCGACATGCACATGGACCATCAGAGCCTGATGGCCGCGATGCTGCATGACGTGATCGAAGACACCGGTATCGCCAAGGAAGCGCTGCAAGCGCAGTTCGGTGAAACCGTGGCCGAACTGGTCGACGGGGTCAGCAAACTGACCCAGATGAACTTCGAGACCAAGGCCGAGGCCCAGGCCGAAAACTTCCAGAAAATGGCCATGGCCATGGCGCGCGACATTCGCGTGATCCTGGTCAAACTCGCCGACCGCCTGCACAACATGCGCACGCTGGAAGTGCTGTCCGGCGAAAAGCGCCGGCGCATCGCCAAGGAAACCCTCGAGATCTACGCGCCCATTGCCAACCGGCTGGGCATGCACGCCATTCGTATCGAATTCGAAGACCTCGGCTTCAAGGCCATGCACCCGATGCGTTCCGCGCGGATCTACCAGGCGGTCAAGCGCGCCCGGGGCAACCGCAAGGAAATCGTCAACAAGATCGAAGAATCCCTCGGCCACTGCCTCGCTATCGACGGCATCCAGGGCGAAGTCAGCGGTCGTCAGAAACACCTCTACGGCATCTACAAGAAAATGCGCGGCAAGCGTCGGGCCTTCAACGAGATCATGGACGTCTATGCGTTCCGGATCATCGTCGACAAGGTCGATACCTGCTACCGCGTACTAGGCGCTGTACATAATTTGTACAAACCGTTGCCGGGGCGCTTCAAGGATTACATCGCGATCCCCAAAGCCAACGGCTATCAGTCGCTGCACACCACGCTGTTCGGCATGCACGGCGTGCCGATCGAGATCCAGATCCGCACCCGCGAAATGGAAGAGATGGCCAACAACGGCATCGCTGCCCATTGGCTGTACAAGTCCAGTGGTGACGAGCAGCCCAAAGGCACCCATGCCCGCGCCCGTCAGTGGGTCAAAGGCGTGCTGGAGATGCAGCAACGTGCCGGCAACTCGCTGGAATTCATCGAAAGCGTGAAGATCGACCTGTTCCCGGACGAGGTCTACGTGTTCACGCCAAAAGGCCGGATCATGGAGCTACCGAAAGGCTCCACGGCAGTCGACTTTGCCTACGCGGTGCACACCGACGTCGGCAACAGTTGCATCGCCTGCCGGATCAACCGTCGTCTCGCGCCGCTGTCCGAACCGCTGCAAAGCGGCTCCACGGTCGAGATCGTCAGCGCACCGGGCGCACGGCCGAATCCGGCGTGGCTCAACTTCGTGGTCACCGGCAAGGCGCGCACGCACATCCGCCATGCGCTGAAACTGCAACGCCGCTCCGAATCCATCAGCCTCGGCGAGCGCCTGCTGAACAAGGTGCTCAACGGCTTCGACAGTTCGCTGGAGAAGATCCACGCCGAGCGCGTCAAGGCGATGCTCGCCGAGTACCGTCTCGAACTGATCGAAGATCTGCTTGAAGACATCGGCCTGGGCAATCGCATGGCCTACGTGGTCGCCCGCCGCCTGCTCGGCGAAGGCGAGCAACTGCCGAGCCCGGAAGGTCCGCTGGCTATTCGCGGCACCGAAGGCCTGGTTCTGAGCTACGCCAAGTGCTGCACACCGATCCCGGGCGACCCGATTGTCGGCCATCTGTCGGCAGGCAAAGGCATGGTCGTGCACCTGGACAACTGCCGCAACATCAGCGAAATCAGACACAACCCGGAAAAATGCATCCAGCTCTCGTGGGCCAAGGATGTCACCGGCGAATTCAACGTCGAACTGCGCGTCGAACTGGAGCACCAGCGCGGTCTGATCGCCCTGCTGGCCAGCAGCGTCAACGCGGCCGACGGCAATATCGAAAAAATCAGCATGGACGAACGCGATGGTCGCATCAGCGTCGTGCAACTGGTGGTCAGCGTCCACGACCGTGTGCACCTGGCCCGCGTGATCAAGAAGCTGCGCGCCCTGACCGGGGTCATTCGCATCACCCGCATGCGTGCATAACTCACACCTAACAAGGAGTCATACATGACCAAGACCGTTATCACCAGCGACAAGGCCCCAGCCGCCATCGGTACCTACTCCCAGGCGATCAAGGCCGGCAACACCGTCTACATGTCGGGTCAGATTCCTCTGGACCCAAAAACCATGGAACTGGTTGAGGGCTTCGAAGCCCAGACCGTCCAGGTGTTCGAGAACCTCAAAGCCGTGGCTGAAGCCGCTGGCGGTTCGTTCAAGGACATCGTCAAGCTGAACATCTTCCTCACCGACCTGAGCCACTTCGCCAAGGTCAACGAGATCATGGGCAAGTACTTCGACCAGCCATACCCGGCCCGCGCCGCCATCGGCGTTGCAGCCCTGCCAAAGGGTGCGCAGGTTGAAATGGATGCCATTCTGGTCATCGAGTGATGCGCACGGCGCGGCCTGATACGCCGCGCCGACTGCTCAGCAAGAAAAGGTTTTGAAAGGATTCCACCATGCGCAAAGCGCTAGCTCTCCCGCTGCTCGCCATTTTCCTCGGCGGCTGCGCCAGCAACCCTGCCGACCGTGACATCAGCGGCACCTGGATCAATCAGGTGGCGATCGATGCCGCTGCCAAGGGCGGCCCCCTGCGCGAAGCGCTTCAGGCTTACGGCCCGAACCTTGAGTGGGACATCAACACCAAGGCCGGCCAGGCCCGCTACACCAACGGTTTCGAGAACGTCGAAGGACGGCTGCAGGGCGAACAGTCCGGCGCCTGGAAAGTCGACTTCTATGGCAGCTCCAGCAGTGAGCTGAAACGCGACGGCGGCCGGATGAAACAAGCGGCCACCGAGAACGAGCCCGACCAATTGTTCGACCGTGCGCAAATCCCGGTGCCGGAAGGCGCGCCAATCGGCGCCAGCTTCGAACGCGCACTGTATTCAGCGTATCTGGGCGGCAGCTGGAAGATTGCCAGTGGCGACGGCGAAGGCAACACCGTGCAGTTCCAGGCTGACGGCCAGGTTTCCGGCCTGCCCGGCGCTGACCGCTATGCGCTATGCCTGGCGGGCGACTGCGCTTCGATGAACAGCGACCACGACAGCATGTGGCTGCAACTCAACGGCCAGGGCAACAACTGGATCTTTGCCCGCAAAGGCAGGGCACTGGAGATTTTCCAGGCAGTGAACACTGCATTGGCGGATGAAATGCCGCAGTTCACCCCCGGTGAGCGCAAGTGGTTGCTCGAAAAGCAGTAACCGCACCTGGGAGCAACACATAATCCTGTGGGAGCGGGCTTGCCCGCGATGAGGCCAACAGACTCAACACTTTAGTTGACTGCCAAGCCGCCATCGCGGGCAAGCCCGCTCCCACAGTCGTGTGTGGTGCTTAGATGTCAGCATTTACCTTCAAGAATCGCGGCATAGCCCTCGCGATAAGTCGGATACGTCGGCGTCCAGCCCAACGCTTTGGCCCGGGCATTGCTGCAGCGCTTGCTGCCGGTGCGACGCACGCTGGCGTCTTCCGCCCATTCGGTAACCCCAAGATAATCACGCAGCCAGCCCACCACCTCGGCCAACGGTGCCGGGGCATCGTCGACGCCGATGTAGAAATCCTCGAGTTTCACGCCCTGCCGATCCTTCTCCAACAGGAACGCTAGCAATCCGGCCGCGTCGTCAGCGTGAATCCGATTGCCATACAGCGGCGGCTCGACCGCCACGCGATAACCGCGACGCACCTGAGTCAACAGCCACTCACGGCCCGGGCCGTAGATGCCGGTCAGGCGCAGGACGCTGGCCGGAATGCCACTGCTGAGCGCCACTTGCTCGGCTTCGAGCATCAATCGCCCCGAGTAACCGGTCGCAAGCGTTGCGGAATGCTCGTCCACCCATTCGCCATTCTGCTGGCCATAAACACTGCTGCTCGAAACAAAAATCAGCCGCTCCGGCACCTGACCATAGTCGCCCAACCAACTCAGCACGTTCTGCAAACCCTGGACGTAAGCCGCGCGATAACCGGCCTCGTCGTGATCGGTGGCGGCTGCGCAATACACCAGGTAATCCACCGCACCCACCGGCCAGGTCGCCGGGCAATCTTCACTGAACAGGTCACCCGCGACGCCGATCACGCCGTCGGGCAGGCGCGAAATGTTGCGGCGCAGGCCATGAACCTCCCAGCCGGCGTTCAACAATTGCGTAGCCAGACGACTGCCGACATCACCACAACCGGCAATCAAAACAGAAGGCGCGGACATCAGAAAACTCCCATCGGAAAGGAACAGACTAGCCCCGGCGAAGGACGAACGGCTAGCAATCGAGGAAAAAAAGATACTCTATTACTTTTGTTAACAAGAATTACTTGCAATAATGCACGCCACTTTTGTTCTCGGCCTCACGAGGCCTGGAAGAGCAGCAACGTTTTTCTATCTCAGGTCCGGCCAGCATGACACGTAATCAAACCTCCGCTTCGCCAACCAATCGACCTCGCGCCTGGAGCACCGTAGCGGCTCTGCTGCTCAGCCTGATGCTGGCACCGACCGCCGCTTTCGCTGACGCTCAGGCTCCCGCCACTCCAGCCGCCACCGAGCAAAGCGCACCTGCCGCCACTCCGGTTGCCCCGGCCGCTACCGATCCGGTGCAGGCTGTCGATGCTGCCGACGTCCCTGAAGTCCTCGAAGCCGACAACTCCCTGGGCATGGCCCACGACCTGTCGCCTTGGGGCATGTACCAGAACGCCGACATTATCGTGAAAATCGTGATGATCGGTCTGGCCATCGCTTCCATCATCACCTGGACCATCTGGATCGCCAAAGGCTTCGAGCTGATGGGCGCCAAGCGTCGTCTGCGTGGCGAAATCGCCGCCCTGAAAAAAGCCGCCACCCTTAAAGAAGCCAGCGCCACGGCGGCGAAGGAAGGCACCCTCGCCAACCTGCTGGTGCATGACGCCCTCGAAGAGATGCGCCTGTCGGTCAACAGCCGCGAAAAGGAAGGCATCAAGGAACGCGTCAGCTTCCGTCTCGAACGTCTCGTCGCCGCCTGCGGTCGCAACATGAGCAGCGGCACCGGCGTGCTCGCCACCATCGGTTCCACAGCGCCGTTCGTCGGCCTGTTCGGTACCGTGTG
>NZ_QAIU01000416.1:2423-6230 GCF_003061205.1 Pseudomonas sp. HMWF006 | reverse complement strand
CCTTGCCGTCGTCGCGCCGGGCATCGCCGAGGCGTTGCTGGCCACTGCGCTGGGTCTGGTTGCAGCGATTCCAGCCGTTGTCATCTACAACGTGTTCGCCCGCTCCATTGCCGGTTACAAGGCGCAGGTGTCCGATGCCTCGGCGCAGGTGCTGCTGCTGGTCAGCCGCGACCTCGACCACCAGCCTGAGCGCAGCAGCTCGCAACCGCACATGGTGAAAGTGGGGTAATCGGCCATGGGCCTGCATTTGAAAGAAGGCGCAGACGACGATCTGGCCGAGAACCACGAAATCAACGTCACGCCGTTCATCGACGTGATGCTGGTGCTGTTGATCATCTTCATGGTGGCCGCACCGTTGGCCACCGTCGATATCAAAGTCGACCTGCCAGCCTCGACCGCCAAACCGGCGCCACGCCCGGAGAAACCGGTGTTCCTCAGCGTCAAGGCTGACCAGCGCCTGTACATCGGCGACGACGAAGTCAAAGCCGACACCCTTGGCGCCGCGCTCGACGCCAAGACCAAAGGCAAGAAAGACACCACCATCTTCTTCCAGGCTGACAAAGGCGTGGACTACGGTGACCTGATGAGCGTGATGGACAAGTTGCGCTCCGCCGGCTACCTGAAGGTCGGTCTGGTCGGGCTTGAGACGGCTGCCAAGAAATGATCAAGACGCGCCATAAGCTGACGCGTTACGGCGGTAGCCTGGCCGTGGTGCTGGGCGTGCATGCGCTGGCCATCGCGCTGGCGCTGAACTGGACCGCCCGCCCGCCCATCGAACTGCCACCGCAGGCAATGATGGTCGAACTGGCACCGGTTCCGGCACCGCCACCGCCGGCTCCGCCGAAAGTCGTCACACCGCCGCAGCCGCCGGCTCCGGTGGAAGAGTTGCCGATTCCGAAACTGGCTGAAGCACCGAAAGCCGAAATCGCGGTGCAGAAACCCAAGCCCAAGCCAAAGCCTAAACCGCCGAAGCCGGTCGAGAAAAAGCTGCCTGATCCGCCGAAGGAAAAACCTTCCGAGGAAAAACCGGCCGATACGCCACCGACCCCGGCACCGACGGAGAAATCCGCTGCGCCTGCGCCGGGCCCGTCGCCGGCACAGTTGGCGGCCAAGGCCAGCTGGCAAGGCACCCTGCTCGCACACCTGGCCAAGTACAAAAAGTACCCGCAAAGTGCTCAGGCTCGCGGCAAGGAGGGCTTGAACCGTCTGCGCTTTGTGGTCGATGGCGAAGGCAACGTATTGTCGTTCGAACTGGTAAGCCGCTCCGGCAACGCCGATCTGGACCGGGCCACCCTGGAAATGATCCGCCGCGCGCAACCGCTGCCCAAGCCACCAGCCGACATGTTGACCAATGGCTCGATCGAAATTGTGGCGCCGTTTGTGTACTCACTCGATCGCCGCCGCTAAGCAACACCGCAATACCCTGTGGGAGCGAGCTTGCTCGCGAAGGGGCCAGGTCAGTCAGAGCAGTTTCGTCTGACATACCGCATTCGCGAGCAAGCTCGCTCCCACAGGATGATGTAATAGCCAGCCAAAAAGGCACCGAAAGGTGCCTTTTGCGTATCTGCACGCGGCAAACCCACATTGGCCGGTGTCGCATTCCTCACTCAGTCTGATAACGTGCGTCTATCAATTGCAGCCGGTATGCTTGGCCTGCATCTTCATGGACGCTTGCTATGACCCTCACTGAATTACGCTACATCGTTACCCTCGCCCAAGAGCAGCACTTCGGCCACGCCGCCGAGCGTTGCCACGTCAGCCAGCCAACCCTGTCGGTGGGCGTGAAAAAGCTTGAAGACGAACTCGGTGTGCTGATTTTCGAGCGCAGCAAAAGCGCCGTGCGCCTGACCCCGGTCGGCGAAGGCATCGTCGCCCAAGCGCAAAAGGTGCTCGAGCAGGCGCAAGGCATTCGTGAACTGGCCCAGGCCGGCAAGAACCAGTTGACCGCACCGCTGAAAGTCGGCGCGATCTACACCGTCGGGCCGTACCTGTTCCCGCACCTGATTCCACAACTGCACCGGGTCGCCCCGCAGATGCCGTTGTACATCGAAGAAAACTTCACCCACGTGCTGCGCGACAAACTGCGCAACGGCGAGCTCGACGCGATCATCATCGCCCTGCCGTTCAACGAAGCCGACGTGCTGACCCTGCCGCTCTACGACGAGCCGTTCTACGTCCTGATGCCGGCCCAGCACCCGTGGACACAGAAAGAAACCATCGACGCCGGCCTGCTCAACGACAAGAGCCTGCTGCTGCTCGGCGAAGGTCATTGCTTCCGCGATCAAGTGCTCGAAGCCTGCCCGACCCTGACCAAAGGCAACGACGGCGCCAAACACACCACGGTCGAATCCAGCTCGCTGGAAACCATTCGGCACATGGTCGCTTCCGGCCTGGGCATCTCGATCCTGCCGTTGTCGGCCGTCGACAGCCATCACTACGCCCCCGGCGTCATCGAAGTGCGTCCGCTGTCACCACCGGTACCCTTCCGCACCGTGGCCATCGCCTGGCGCGCGAGCTTCCCGCGGCCGAAAGCCATCGAGATCCTCGCCGATTCCATTCGCCTGTGTTCGGTGGCCAAGCCAGCGGCACCGGTCACCGCCGGTTAAGCGAGCGTCATGACGGAGCTGTCGCAAGTGTCGGTGACGGCACTCAAGGGTGTCGGCGAAGCCATGGCCGAGAAACTGGCCAAGGTCGGCCTGGAGAACCTGCAGGACGTGCTGTTCCACCTGCCGCTGCGTTATCAGGATCGCACCCGCGTGGTGCCGATCGGTGCGTTACGGCCGGGTCAGGACGCCGTGGTCGAAGGCACCGTCAGCGGTGCCGACGTCGTCATGGGTCGCCGTCGCAGCCTCGTTGTGCGCTTGCAGGACGGCACCGGGGGCTTGAGTCTGCGCTTCTACCATTTCAGTAACGCGCAGAAAGAAGGCCTCAAGCGCGGCACGCGGGTTCGCTGCTACGGCGAAGCCCGGCCCGGCGCTTCAGGGCTGGAAATCTACCACCCGGAATACCGCGCCATCACCGGTGACGAACCGCCGCCCGTGGATGAAACCCTGACCCCGGTCTACCCGCTCACCGAAGGCCTGACCCAGGCGCGTCTGCGCCAGTTGTGCATGCAAACGCTGACGATGCTCAAGCCGGCCACCCTGCCCGACTGGCTGCCGACCGAACTGGCGCGCGACTACCAACTGGCGCCGCTGGCCGATGCGATTCGCTACCTGCACAACCCGCCCGCCGATGCCGACGTCGATGAACTGGCCCTCGGTCATCACTGGGCCCAGCATCGCCTGGCCTTCGAAGAGCTGCTGACCCATCAGTTGTCCCAGCAACGCCTGCGTGAAAGCATGCGTTCATTGCGCGCACCGGCGATGCCAAAAGCCACGAAGCTGCCGCCGAAATACCTCGCCAACCTCGGCTTCAACCCGACCGGCGCGCAACAACGTGTCGGCAACGAAATCGCCTACGACCTCAGCCAGCACGAACCGATGCTGCGGCTGATTCAGGGCGACGTTGGCGCCGGTAAAACCGTGGTCGCCGCACTCGCCGCCCTGCAAGCTCTGGAGGCCGGTTATCAGGTCGCGCTGATGGCGCCGACCGAGATCCTCGCCGAACAGCACTTCATCACCTTCAAGCGCTGGCTCGAACCGCTGGGCATTGAAGTCGCCTGGCTGGCCGGCAAGCTCAAGGGCAAGAACCGCGTCGCCGCGCTGGAGCAGATCGCCAGCGGCACACCGATGGTGGTCGGCACCCACGCGCTGTTCCAGGACGAAGTGCAATTCAAGAACCTCGCACTGGTGATCATCGACGAGC
>NZ_QAIU01000416.1:0-2413 GCF_003061205.1 Pseudomonas sp. HMWF006 | reverse complement strand
AACGTCTGGCACTGCGGCAGAAGGGCGTTGGCGGGCGCATGTGCCCGCATCAACTGATCATGACCGCCACGCCGATTCCGCGCACGCTGGCGATGAGCGCCTACGCCGACCTCGACACCTCGATCCTCGACGAATTGCCGCCCGGGCGCACCCCGGTCAACACCGTGCTGGTCACCGACACCCGCCGCGTCGAAGTCATCGAACGGGTGCGCAGCGCCTGTGCCGAAGGGCGTCAGGCCTATTGGGTGTGCACGCTGATCGAAGAGTCGGAAGAGCTGACCTGTCAGGCCGCCGAAACCACCTTCGAAGACCTCACCGCCGCCCTCGGCGAGCTGAAAGTCGGGCTGATCCACGGGCGCATGAAACCTGCGGAAAAAGCCGCAGTCATGGCCGAATTCAAGGCCGGCAATCTGCAACTGCTGGTCGCCACCACGGTGATCGAAGTCGGCGTCGATGTACCCAACGCCAGCCTGATGATCATCGAAAACCCCGAGCGCCTCGGCCTCGCACAACTGCACCAACTGCGTGGCCGGGTTGGCCGGGGCAGCGCGGTCAGCCATTGCGTGCTGCTCTACCATCCTCCGCTGTCACAGATCGGTCGCCAGCGCCTGGGCATCATGCGCGAGACCAACGATGGTTTCGTCATCGCCGAAAAAGACCTCGAACTGCGCGGCCCCGGCGAAATGCTCGGCACCCGCCAGACCGGCCTGCTGCAATTCAAGGTTGCCGACCTGATGCGCGACGCCGACCTGCTGCCCGCCGTCCGCGACGCCGCGCAAGCCTTGCTGGAACGCTGGCCGACCCACGTCAGCCCGTTACTCGACCGCTGGCTGCGCCACGGACAGCAATACGGCCAAGTGTGAGCACCGTCGCAGTTTCTGAACCCCCGTTCCAACCAAGCTGGTTATACTCCTGCAATTGTTTCAAAAACGGATACAGACCATGACTGACGCAGCTCTCGCCCCCGAACTCCCGCACGCGCCGTCTGTAATTCGGCTGCTGCTCGGCAAGCTGGGTATCGCCTACGAAGAGGTGCTCGACCACCACGGTCTCAATGCTTCGCGCAAGGTACAAGCCGTGTTGCTGGACGATGCCGTCGGCGCGCTGATGGTGCTGTTTCCGCAGAGCCAGTTGCTGGACCTCAACCGCCTCGCCGAACTCACGGGCCGTCGCCTAACCGCCGTCTCCACCGAACGCCTGGAAAAAATGCTCGGCAAACACAGCCTGAGCCTGCTGCCGGGCCTGCCGGCACTGACCAGTTCGCCGTGCCTCTACGAAGAAAGCCTGCTGCGTGAGCCGAAGTTGCTGATCAACTCCGGCGAGCCGGGCCTGCTGCTGGAAATCGCCAGCGAAGACTTCAAGACCATGCTGACCAAGGCCAGCGCCGCCAACTTTGGCGAAGCCCTGAGCAGCATCCGCCCGAACCTCGACCGCCCGGACGATGACCGCGAGGAAATCACCCAGGCTGTGCAAGCGTTCACCGCGCGGCGGATTCAGCAGCGTCTGGAAGCGACCATCGAGATTCCACCGCTGGCCGAAACCGCGCAAAAAATCATCAAACTGCGCGTCGACCCCAACGCCACCATCGATGACATCACCGGCGTCGTTGAAACCGACCCGGCGCTGGCCGCGCAAGTGGTGAGCTGGGCGGCGTCGCCGTACTACGCCTCGCCGGGCAAGATCCGTTCGGTGGAAGACGCGATCGTCCGCGTGCTCGGTTTCGATCTGGTGATCAACCTCGCGCTGGGCCTGGCCCTCGGCAAGACCCTGAGCCTGCCCAAAGACCACCCGCAACACACCACACCGTACTGGCAGCAGTCGATCTACACCGCCGCCGTCATCGAAGGCCTGACCCGCGCCATGCCGCGCGCCCAGCGCCCGGAAGCCGGCCTGACCTATCTGGCCGGCCTGCTGCACAACTTCGGCTACTTGCTGCTGGCCCACGTGTTCCCGCCGCACTTCTCGCTGATCTGCCGTCACCTGGAGGTCAACCCGCACCTGTGCCACAGCTACATCGAGCAACATCTGCTCGGTATCAGCCGTGAACAGATCGGCTCGTGGCTGATGCGCTACTGGGACATGCCCGATGAACTGGCCACCGCCCTGCGCTTCCAGCACGACCCAAGCTACGACGGCGCCTATGCCGAATACCCGAACCTCGTCTGCCTGGCCGTACGCCTGCTGCGCGGTCGCGGCATCGGCTCCGGCCCCGACGAAGACATCCCCGACGCCCTGCTGGAACGCGTCGGCCTGACCCGCGACAAAGCCAACGACGTGGTCAGCAAAGTCCTCGAAGCCGAAGTCCTGCTACGCGAACTGGCCTCGCAGTTCAGCCAGGCCTAAACGCATCGCGGGCAAGCCTCACTCCCACAAGATCAACACAATCCCTGTGGGAGGGGGCTTGCCCGCGATG
>NZ_QAIU01000415.1:542-2375 GCF_003061205.1 Pseudomonas sp. HMWF006 | reverse complement strand
CATCACGGTCAATCAGTGCCAGCAATAACAACCCGGAACGAATGCTGTCGAGCCCCAGCACACTGGCCTGCACCACCGCATCTTCGAGCAGGCCCAAGGTGTGCGATGACAGCGCTGGCGTGCGCGTGCTGCCGGCCTTGAACAGGTCGAGTGCCTTGTTGATTTCCGCACTCAACGCATCCCGTTCCAGCCCGAAACGCGGCAGCAGAAAAGCAAAGTCGCCACCCTCGATGTCGAGCAATTCCAGCAGCAGGTGTTCGATCTCGACAAAGTGATGGCCGCGCTGCAAACAGCGTTGCGCGGCGCGTTCGAGGGCGCGGCGGTTGTCCGGGTTGAGGCGTCCGATCAGGCTGGCCAGTTCCATTTTCAGGTGATCTCCAGCTGACGCAGACGGGTTTCGATGCGTTGCACGGCAAGGCTGGCCTGGCGTTGCAGGCCGCCGTTCCAGCTCAGCAGCGTCGGCACCTGCCGGCCGAGTTTCAGCGGCCCGGCACCGCGCACCAGCAACACCAGTTTCACGTCCAGATCCGGGCCGAAATACAACGCGGCAAGGCTGGCCAGCGCCGGATGCACTTCGCCATCAGGCAGGAACCGTGCGGCCTGCGCCGACGGCAATGGCCCCAGTGTCAGGCGAATGCCGGCGTGCTCATCCCAGACCCGCGTGCCGGCCACCGCTGTACGGCCCAATTGCAGGTTGCGGCCGCCGGCCTGCATCAGGCTGCGGCTGGCCACTGGAATTTCGCGCCAGGCACCTTCGTAGGCACTCAGCGCGACCGGCACGGCAAACTGTTCGCGGACAATCGCCGCGAACCCGGCCAGCGACCGGCGGCCATCGGCGAACAACGCGGTGCAGGCCAGCACCGCGCAATCCGGCACGGCCTGGCGCTCCTGCAACGACTTGGGTAACAACCCGGTCAGTGCGCGCAATTGCGCCTGCACCGGCGACGCTCCCGGCGTGACGAAACCCAAGGCTATCCGGTGTTTGCGCATCACCTTGTACAGCAGGCTGAGCAGGCGATGCTGGAACAGATCGAGGAACTCGGCCGGCGCATGATCCTTGGCCCGGGCGCGTTGTTGCAGCCATTCCTGATAGGCGTAGGGCAGGGGGCCGTCGGGACCGCCGAGGCCGAACACCGGCGTGTCGAGGGTCAGCGGCTCGCCCGGCGCTTCGCGCAGGCTTTCGATCTGGCTGGCGGCGAACATCGGCGTCAACGGCCCACGCAGTTTCACCGCTTCGGCCTGGGGCGAAGTGCCGCTGCCGAGGGATTCCGCCTGCGGCTGTTCGCGCTCCAGCAGCAACAGCGCCTGCAACAACTCGAACGCCTGCGGATCGCGGCGCAGACGCTGGCTCAGGGTCAGAGCGACAGGGGCATGCCGGCTTGGGGTTGCCATGCCTTGACCTCCTTGTCGTCCTGTATCAATACCGTGCGCACAAAGCGATTGGCCGTGGCGTACAGCGAAAAGAACTGCGCCAGCACGGCGCAAAACAGCACCGCGCTACTGCCGACAAAGTGCTGCGGATCGAGCTGCACTTGCACCTCCAGACCATTGCGCCAACCGCGCCAGGCGTCAGCCCCGACGTGACCGATGATCCGCTCGGCATGCAGGCTCAACAGGCCTTCGATCTGGCGCAGGGCACTGGCTTCATCGCGCAGGTTGTGCAACTGCAGAATTTCTTTCAGCGCATCGAGCGCCTGTGGGCCTTCGACCAGTGACAGGTGATTGAGGGTCAGTTGCGACACCAGCCGCCAGCGTGAATCACCGTCCAGCCGTGGCAGACTTTGTGGACTGGGCGGGTTGCGCAGACGTGCCCAGGCCACCGGTCCTGGGCGC
>NZ_QAIU01000415.1:0-500 GCF_003061205.1 Pseudomonas sp. HMWF006 | reverse complement strand
TGACCAACAGGTCGCTGCCGAGGCGGTTCGGTGTCATGCCGCTGACCCGTCGTGCATGCCAGTAACGCTGCTGATCGCCACCGCTGTGCTGACTGCCGTAGTAGGCCGGCAAGCGTTGCACCCCCGCGCTGGAGCTGGCGCGCATGCCGCGAATGCTGTGGATCTCGACGCTGTTCTCGCGGTGGCTGTCGGCAATCAGGCGGTATTCGCTGTGGGTCCCATCGGGACGCAGCGGCTCGGAGGTCCGCGGAAACAGGTTGATCACCGGGGCGCAACCGAGGGCGATATCACTGGCCTGCAAATGCAGGCGACTGCCCGGAGCGCGATCGAAGACGATGTACAGATACAGCGTCTGGCTGTCGCTGGTCACGCCGCGCAAGGGCAGGTCGAAGAAGTGGAATTTGTCCGCAAAGGCAAAGTATTCGGCCAGCAGGCGCATGCCCGGATGCACACCGTCTTCGTCGGGTAACAGCGCTTCGTCGTCGGCAAATCCGACAATC
>NZ_QAIU01000414.1:478-9365 GCF_003061205.1 Pseudomonas sp. HMWF006 | reverse complement strand
GGTCTTCACCAGCCGTTGCAGGTGCTGTTTGACCCGGCTCAGACGCGCATCGCTGGTACTGACCGTGCGGCTGTTTTGCGGTTTTTTGACGTCCACCATCGTCACCGAAAAACCAGCCTCCGGGGTCGCCCGCACCGTCTCCAGCAATGGCAGATAGTCACCGCTCAGTTTGTGTTCATCGCGGATACGCCGGGTGGCTTCATCGAGTTCCTGCGCCCAGTAACGAGCGTCCATTTGCGCCAGGCTGGCTCCCATTCGGGCATTTTCGTTCAGGGAACGGGCACGGCCGAGCGCTTGTTTGGCCCAGACTGACGACGTTTGAGAAGCCGGGTCCTTTGTCTGTAAAAAACTGTCCACACGCAGGCTGGATGAAAGCTGCCGTTCGGCGATCGCGGCGGTGTCCAGCTCGATGACGTTGAAGTGCGCTGCGTCGACATCACCCAAACCGTAAAGCGTGGCCAATGCGTGCTGGCTGTCATTCAGGTAATGCTCCACGCCGCGTTTTAAATCGGCGTGTCCGGCAAAGGTATAGAGCGCAAAGTTAGGGTCATAAAAACGATAGAACGTTTGCTCGCCCACCTGTACGTTGGCGACCAGCAGCGCATGATTACCGGTGTCGAGCAGCAGGACGGTCGGCGCGGTTTTCGCCGCCAGCGTCTGCATCACGCTGTCGAGGCGCTGTAAGCCTCGAGACTCTCCAAAGGCCTTGCCGGACACGTCCTGAAGCTCACCCAATGCGTTCAACAACGCCTGCGACTCAACGTCCTGCGGATGTTGCGCAGCATGACCGACACGCGCGACCAGTGCACGTTCGGCCGGCTCACCGGCCGCCATGGCTGCGCCCATCAACAGCGCCAGCGGATAGCAGCGCCGCCCCGGGTCACCCGTGCCGAGCATCAACAGATCCTGGGGCACCTGCCTGCTGGAAAGCGCCCCGGCCTGGAAAAACCCTTCGCGCACCCGTGCGCTGCGCTTGAGGATCCGGGTGGTGTATTCACGCTGCGCGGTACGATGGATGTGTCCGATGCGCTCGCCCCATTGCTTCAGTGTCAGCGCGTCATTCATCGCCAGCACCTTGAGCACGCGCGACGTGTGCGTGCCGTTCGCCACGCCCCGCGCCAGTGCGGCCTCGAAGGCCGGCGACTGGCGCTCGACCAATACCTTTTCAATCGCGTTATAACGGGCGAACAAGCCTTCATCGGAGGTATCCCGGGCAATGCTCATGACGTTCTGCCAGGCGCCGGCGAACCCGCTGGCATCCAGGCTCGTCGCGCCAAACAGGCCACCGAGCATGACGCGCTGCAAAGGACTCAACTGCTCAGCCAACAGAGAGCCGTGGGCCACGTGCGAAAACAGTTCGTTGAGGTTGCTGGTGGGTTCAGCCCCCAGAGAAACGGGAATCTCACCTGCCGGTTGTGTGCGTATTTGCTCACGACTGTCGAAGTCGATGGAAAACGCTATCGGGAAGTTAATGTCACCACTCAACTTGTCTCTCATTGCGCGAGTGAACGGTTCACCGAGGTCATCAATCAGTTGCTGCAGTACCGAGGTCAACAGCACCGGTTTGCCTTCAATGACCGGCCAGCCTTGTTTGAAGGTCAGCGTATGCTGCCTGAGCAACCCGGCCAACTGACCCACGTAACGTGACTTGAGTTTGCCCGTGCGCCATTTCTCCTGCTCGTTCCTGAGCCATTCATGTTCATCGCCATTCACCGTCCAGCCGGAGATCCGTTCCTCTTCAGTGGAAACGTTATAGCCCTCGACCAGTTTCAGGCGACTACGGATCTCATTGATCTGATCGGGTTGCAGATGCTGTTCGATATACCGGGTAAGCCCTGCGGCAGCCGCCCCCGGTCCGGTAAGGGTGATGGTGCCTCGCGCATCGACGCGTATCCCGTCCTGATAATAGGTCCGGATGGCGTCAATCAATTTGGACGCTGAAAAATGAATCTTGGAATCAGGCAACTTGCCCAGCGCCTGCATTTCATTCACGACGTTTTGAATGACGTCCAGCAAACGCCCCTCATCGGCGAAGTCGATACCGGCGACGATTGATCGACGCTCGACTTCCTGCAGGCAGTCATAATTCAGGCGGATCATCTGCATGTAGGCCATGACCATGGCACTGCCTGGATGGGCGATGAAGTGCGCATTCATTTCCCCGGTGACCGCACTTCCATGAGCCGTTCCCAAGCGCATGGCATCTTGCGGTGCCGCGTGCTCCTTCGGTGCAACGAAGATCTCATGGACACCCGGCTTACTGTGCGCGAACGCCGTCAGCGCCGCGTCGGCCGCAGTGGGAATTTCACCGGTTATCTCCAGGTAACGCAGTGGATCGCGCCCCGGCATCAAAGCCTCGTTGTGATCCAGTAGCAGTTTCAGAATCCCGAGTCGCTGGTTGCCGTTAAAGTCACTGATATCGACAGCGCCCAACTTCTCGGCCAGCGGCGGCAAGTAGTCCATGTCGCTGTAGCGACCACCCTCCAGGTACTCGGCCTGTAACCGCACGACATCGCTCGCTGCCGCGAAGTTGCCACGCATGGCAATTTCACGCTGGTAGACATCGTGTAAAAAGTGCCCGGCAAACTCTTGGCGAACGTCACGTAACTGCAAGTCCGTTGCGACCATTGCCCGATGCGTTTCCAGGCATTGCTGGCGAAAGTTTTCCAATGTCGCCCGATCCTTGCCGTAGGCGCGCACCATCAAGTCAATGCGCGCCTGGTCGGCGTTACCGCGCCACTGGGGTTGTTCCAGGAACGCGAACATCTGCTGTTTCAGCACCCGCGCGCGATCTTCGATCATTTGTGACAACACAGCGGGTTTGCTCAGCGTGTCGCCTCCCGCCTCCATCGCATCCACTCTGGCAGCGTCGAGAATCACCCGGTTCATTTCAAAGGCCAGCAACGCATCGCTGTCGTACCAGAGGTTGAACCGGTAACCCTGTGGTTCGAGGATCTGGCGCCAGATGTTCATGTAATCACGCTGGTTGACGCCGACTTCACTGCCACCGACCCAGACAAAGTGCATGATTTTCGGCACGGGCCGGCCTTCATCCTTGAGCAGGGTTAGCGTGTCCGCCATGCGCGCGATGGACTTGTTCAGTTGCGATCTGATCTGTTTGACGTCCCCTAACACGGGCGTTGTCTTACGCTTGATCAGTAACTCCAGCAATTCCTTGAAGAGCTTCACCGACAGCAGTCTTTCGTTGTGATCGGTTGTTTGCATAGCCCTGTTGTAATGCTCTGACAACGCCGTGTGTTCAGCGCTACCGGTAAACTCACCAAGTGTTTGTTGCATTTGCGAGTAATCTTCAGCGGAAATGAACTCGCGCAACTTATCGTTAGTTTCCATTATTACCTTCCTTGACTAAATAGAATTACCGGAAGGAAATCTATTCTGCAAAAACGGCATATTCAAACCTCAATAAGCTCAAACAATATCCAGCGAAACAACGAATAACACTTATCCCGCCCGCGCGAATGACCCGGCAATATATTTAACTTTCCATTTATCCTGCCACCGCACGCAAAAAGCCGCCAATCAATATGATTGGCGGCTTTTTCATTCAAACTAATTATTCAACTCAAAAGATTAACTGCATGTCACGCCAAGGGAAGTTACTTACAACTTGGCTCGGCGTTTACCGCCACTATTATCAACCAACAGGCTTTTCACCATACCAACGAGGCGTGTAAACCCATGTCTTTCCATCGGCGCGCGCGAACGTGCAAGTGGTCGAAGAACCGATCAGCACCATGGTGCGCATGTCCACTTGGTCCGGCGTCAATTCGCCCAGGGTCGTTGTGCGCAACGTCTGCCCCGGACGCCCGATATCGCGCCCCAGCACCACCGGGGTTTGCGGCACGCGATGGCGGGCGACGATCTCCAGTGCGCGTCCCAGCTGCCACGGGCGGGCACGCGAGATCGGATTATAGAAGGCCAGTGCCAGGTCCGCTTCTGCGGCCAGATCCAGACGCTTCTCGATGATCGACCACGGTTTGAGGTTGTCCGACAGCGACATCACGCAAAAGTCATGACCCAGCGGCGCGCCGGCCTGCGCGGCGGTTGCGAGAGACGCTGAAACACCCGGCAGGATTTCCAGATCGACGCTGTGCCAGGCCGGATCGCTCGATTCATGCAGCGCTTCGAGGACCGCCGCCGCCATGGCGAACACCCCCGGATCGCCGGACGACACGACGATCACCGAACGGCCGGCAGCGGCCAGGCGGAAGGCGTGGCGGGCACGTTGCATCTCTTCGCGGTTGTCGGTGCAGTGTTGCACCTGATCGTCGCGAAACGGGCCGGCCATGCGCACGTAGGTTTCATAACCGAGTACGTCGGTGGCGCGGGCCAATTCAGCCTTGACCGCCGGCACCATCAGTTCGGCAGCGCCGGGGCCGAGGCCGATCACCGCCAGACGCCCGCGCGGGCGACCGATGCTCGACACCTGCAACGGCTGCTCGGCAACCGCGATGGCCAAGCCGTTGGCGGTAACCACGGCAGTCCCGGGCACGGCGGCGCGCACAAGGGCTTCGATGTCCGGTTGCGCCGCTACAAAGCGCAGCGGCACACCCAGTTCGAGCGCCGCTTCACGCAGGTTCGCAGAAGCGATTTCGCTATCGGCTGCGACCAGACAGGCCAGCGATTGCAGCGCAACTTTCGCCTGCTGCAAGCTGGCGCGTACAGCATTTGCCACATCGTCAACGGCGGCGCTGACCGCCACCGCGACACTGCGCGGATAGATCAGCAACTCATCCGACCTCGCCGCGCGTACGCCGCTGCCAACATGAATGGCACGCTGCGCCTGCGGGTCTTGCGGCAACTGCGCCTGATCCAGCCACGGCGCCGCACCTTCGATGCGTACGCTGTGCCCGGCGAGCAAATCGGAGACGAAACGCTTGCCCGCCTCCAGATCAGCCAACGCGTAGCCACTGGGTGGATTGAGCAGGCAGGTACCAAACCGCAATTCGCCACTGGTGGTAATGGCCGCCGTCACCTGTAATCCGGCAGCAATGTCACGCGCCATGACATTCACCCCGCCCAATCCGCCAAGCAGCGGCACGACGGCGCTGCCGTCTTCGGCCACCGCAAGCACGGCAGGTTCGACGCCCTTTTCCAGCAGCAGCGGCGCCAGTGTGCGGATGACAATCCCGGCGGCGCACAAGGCAATGATCGGCGTGTCCTGTTGATACAACTCGCGCAGGGTCTCGCCGAACGCCTGATACACCAGGTCGGCGCCCTCGACACGGCCAGCCAGGCCATGGATCTGCGCTGCCGGATACACCTGCTGGATGCGCCGGGCGGTGGCCAGGCTGGCCTGACCGAGAATGACAATAGCGGGGGTGGATTGAGTCATCAGCCTTGCCACCGTTCGCCCGGCACAATGATCAGCGAGAAGTACGGCGAGGACATCGGCTCGACCTGATCCATCGGCACGATCTTCTGGTTGGCCATGGTTGCGCGTTCGACGTACAGCGCGCGCTCGGCCAGGCCCAGCTCTTCGAGCACCTGACGTACTTTGGGGAAGTTGCGCCCCAGCTTCATGATCACTGCCGCGTCGGCATCGGCCAGACGTCGCTTCAATTCTTCGTGAGGCAACACGCCGGAAAGCACCGACAGGCTTTGATTGCGATACACCAGCGGCGCACCCAGCACCGAGGCGCCGCCGAGCATCGAGCACACACCCGGCACCACCTGCGCTTCGTAACGCGTGGCCAGCCGGTCATGCAGGTACATGTAGGAGCCGTAGAAGAACGGATCGCCCTCACAGATCACCGCCACATCACGGCCGGCATCCAGATGCGCCGCGACGGTTTCGGCGGCTTCATCGTAAAAATCGCTGATCACTTGTTCGTAGGACAATGGCGCCGGCAGCGCTTCGGTGGTCACCGGGTACACCAGCGGCAGCAGATTCTGCGCCGCTTGCAGGTGCGCTTCGATGATGCCGAATGCGTTGCCTTTTTTGCCTTTGGCCACGAAGTACGCCACCACCGGCGATTCACGCAGCAGGCGCAAGGCCTTGACGGTAATCAGCTCCGGATCACCGGGGCCGACGCCCAGGCCAATCAAACGTCCTTTGGCCTGCATCATTCGATCTCCGTGGCGAGGGCATTGACGGCGGCGGCCGCCATGGCGCTGCCACCGAGGCGGCCCTGCATGACCACGAACGGTACGCCACGGCTGTCGGCGGCCAGTGCGGCTTTCGATTCGGCGGCGCCGACGAAGCCCACCGGGAAGCCGAGGATCAGCGCCGGTTTTGGTGCGCCGGCGTCGAGCATTTCCAGCAGATAGAACAGTGCGGTCGGTGCATTGCCGATCACCACCACACTGCCTTCCAGGTGCGGACGCCAGAGTTCCAGCGCCGCAGCGGAACGGGTGTTGCCCAGCTCACGGGCCAGCTCCGGCACGCTGTCGTCGCGCAAGGTGCAGATCACTTCGTTGTTGGCCGGCAGGCGCGCGCGGGTCACGCCTTCGGAGACCATCCGCGCATCACAGAGGATCGGCGCACCGGCGGCCAGCGCATCACGCCCGGCCTTGCCGGCACCTTCGGAAAATTGCAGACCGTCAACGGCCTCGACCATGCCGCAGGCGTGGATCACCCGCACCGCGAGTTTTTCCAGATCGGCCGGGATGCGCGCCAGATTGGCCTCGCTGCGAATGATCGCGAAGGAGTTGCGATAGATCTCCTGACCGTCGCGGATGTAATCAAGCATCAAGGGGGCTCCGGGAGCGGGCGTCGAGCAGGGTCGCGGCCGCTTCAATAGTAAGGTTGCGTGCGTGCAGCGTGCCGAAACCCGGCAGCGTTGCATCGCGAAAATAGAGGTCGTAATGACCGGGGCTGACCGCCAGCAAGGTGGCCGGTGCACGGTGCGCGGCGGCGCAGGAGCGCGGGCAGCCGGTGAGGTGCACATCCAGTGCTTGCGGCAACAACCTCGCCAGCCGCCGGGCATCCTGCTTGGTGTCGGCCAGTCCTTTGCCGCAGCCGTTGGAGCCGGTGCAGGCAATCAGGTGTGCCAGCGGCTCGCGGGATCGGGTCAGCAGGTTCAGTTGCTCAAACGCCGCCAGGACGGCAGCCGCGTCGGTTGCCTGCACATTCGGTATCAGCAGACTTTGCCAAGGGGTGAAGCGCAGGCTGCCATCGCCGAACTGGCGGGCCAGGTGTGCGACACCGCGCAGCATCGCTGGATCAAGGCGCCCCAGCGGCGGAACGGCACCGATGTAAACCAGACCCGCGGTGTTTTGCGGATGAACGCCAATGTGCAGATTGTCCGCTGACAGGGGGCGCTGCCAATGGCGGATAGCGGTGATCGGCAGGCGTGATCTCAGTTGTTCGAGAAACGCCAGCAGCGGCAGTTCGTCGAGCAAATGGCGCATACGCGTCTGCTCGGGTCGGGCCCGCTCAAGGAACAACTCCAGCACCGCCACCACCAAGGCATGGCCGTTTTCCAGCGACACGGCAGCGACCGCGGGATCCGTCGGACATCCGGCCAGACCGAACGCCAGCAACGTTTCACCGTCGCGTTCGAACGCCGACAACCACAGGTCATGGGGATGTTCGAGCATCGCCAGCGCTTCGCCGCCGTCCAGTTGCACGGCGAACTTGGCGCTCAACGCATGGAAACGTGGATGGCTTTGCAGTGTGTCGAGAATCTGTCCGGCCAGTGCACGGGTGTCGAGGCGCATCTGCCGGTCGATGCCGGCGGCTGGGCTGAGCATCAGGTTGCGCACATCGTCGCCGGCAGCAGTGCGTGGCCCGAGATCCGCAGCCAGCAGGGTGTCGATCAGTGCCGCGCTCTGCTGACCGATCCCGCGAATCTGCAGATTGGCGCGATTGGTCGCCTCGATCACCCCGCCGGCGAACTGTGCGCCAGCATCGGCCACTGCATCGGCCTGCTCAGCGCTGATCGCACCGCCATTGAGCTTGATCCGGCAGATGCCGCCGTCCAGCGCCTGGACAATGCGCAACAACCCCGGGCAGGCCGAGGGGCGTAAGGCGGTGGACATCGGGCGTTCGTTCAAGGGGCTGACCGGCTGCGTGGGAAAGGCGCTTCGCGGGCGAAGGCGCGGTATTATGCCTGCTTTGTCCGGCGGCATGAAAAGTCTGCCCGTCGGAACGGCGTGTTTAGAGGAATATAGATGTCACCCTGGCTGACGGTTGTGGGAATCGGTGAAGACGGCTTCAAGGGTCTGGGCAAAAATGCCCGGCGTGCCCTGATGGGCGCCTCGCGGATCGTCGGCGGCCAGCGGCAGCTGGATTTGCTCCCGGTGTGCATCCGCGCCGAGCGGCAGTTGTGGCCGAGCCCGTTCGCCCTCGCCCCGGTGCTGGAGCGGCGTGGGGAGGCGATCTGCGTGCTGGCCAGCGGTGACCCGATGTTCTATGGCGTCGGCGCCAGCCTCGCGCGGCAACTGCCGAGCGACGAGATGCTGATTCTGCCGGCGCCGTCCTCCTGCGCACTGGCCGCCGCGCGACTTGGCTGGCCATTGCAGGACGTGGTGACGCTGTCGCTGGTGTCCCGGCCGCTGGCGGCGCTGAATGCGCCGTTGTCCAGTGGCGTGCGACTGTTGTTGCTGAGCAACGACGGACAGAGCCCGGCGGCGGTCGCGCAGCTATTGCGCGAGCGCGGTTTCGGCGCGAGCCGGATGTGGGTGCTGGAACATCTGGGCGGCGACGCCGAGCGGCGCATCGCGGGCAACGCCCATGACTGGGCCAACCCGCCGATTGCCGATCTGAACGTGATCGCCATTGAATGCCGCGCCGACGCACACGCCCCGCACCTGTCGCGGCTGGCCGGGCTGCCGGACTCGGCGTTTCAGCACGACGGTCAACTGACCAAACGCGATGTGCGGGCCATCACCCTCGCCCGCCTCGCGCCAATCCCCGGTGAAC
>NZ_QAIU01000414.1:0-468 GCF_003061205.1 Pseudomonas sp. HMWF006 | reverse complement strand
TCGCGGCTGGCCGGGCTGCCGGACTCGGCGTTTCAGCACGACGGTCAACTTACCAAACGCGATGTGCGGGCCATCACCTTCGCCCGCCTCGCGTCAATCCCCGGTGAACTGCTGTGGGATTTGGGTGGCGGGTGCGGCTCGATCGGCATCGAATGGATGCGCGCGCACCCGAGTTGCCGCGCCATCGCCATCGAGGCGGATGAGGGCCGGCAGACACTGATCGAACACAACCGCGATGCACTGGGCGTGCCCGGCCTGCAACTGGTTCGCGGCAAGGCACCGCATGCCCTCGCCGGGCTGGAGCGTCCGGACGCCGTCTTCATCGGCGGTGGTGTGACCCGTGAAGGCGTGTTCGAGACTTGCTGGGAGCAGCTCAAACCCGGCGGGCGACTGGTCGCCAACGCGGTGACCCTGCAAAGCGAAATCACCCTGATGCACTGGCGGGAACGCCACGGCGGCGAGCTGACG
>NZ_QAIU01000413.1:6092-10871 GCF_003061205.1 Pseudomonas sp. HMWF006 | reverse complement strand
TTTTTGCGCAGCGGATTCACTTGCCGTTCTCCCGGCGCAGACGACGCGCCTCTTGTTGCAGATACCGCTTGCGGGCCAGGACCGGCGCCGCCACGTTGAAGGCCAGCACCACCAGACAGATGCCATAGGCCGACCAGACATACAGGCCATGATGGCCCATGGCGAGGAAGTCGCCGAATGAAGCAAAACTCATCGCGCGGCCTCCAGACTGTTCTGCACTTCTTCTTTCACCCAACTGGCGCGGGCTTCGCGCTTGAGCACTTCAAGGCGCATGCGCAGCAACAGCACGGCGCCGAAGAAACAGTAGAAACCCAGCACGGTCAGCAACAGCGGCAGCCACATCTCTGCCGGCATTGCCGGTTTTTCGGTGAGGGTGAAGGTCGCGCCCTGGTGCAGGGTGTTCCACCACTCCACCGAGTATTTGATGATCGGGATATTGATCACGCCGACGATGGCCAACACCGCGCAGGCCTTGGCGGCGCTGTCGCGGTTGCTGATGGCATTGCCCAGCGCGATCACCCCGAAGTACAGGAACAGCAGAATCAGCATCGAAGTCAGGCGTGCGTCCCACACCCACCACGACCCCCACGTCGGTTTGCCCCAGATCGCCCCGGTGACCAGCGCCACAGCGGTCATCCACGCGCCGATCGGCGCGGCGCATTGCAGGGCGACGTCGGCCAGTTTCATCTTCCACACCAGCCCCACCACACCGCACACCGCCAGCATCACGTAGATCGACTGCGCGAGCATCGCCGCAGGCACGTGAATGTAGATGATGCGAAAGCTGTTGCCCTGCTGATAGTCCGGCGGCGCGAAGGCCAGGCCCCAGACGACGCCGACGCCGATCAGCAGCAACGCTGCAATGCTCAACCAAGGCAGGAACTTGCTGCTGATGCCGTAGAACCACTTGGGCGAGCCGAGCTTGTGAAACCAGGTCCAGTTCATACTGTTTCCATCACGGGTGCCGCTCATCGGTGTGAGCTGGCAAGGGTCATTCTTTAAAAAAAGTGGTCAATTTTTGACCAGACCTCATTATTATTCGCCGACGCTGATCTTCAGGCCAGCAGCTATTGCAAAGGGTGTCAGGGTGATCGCCAGGGCGGTCAGGCTACCCAGCCAGAGCAGATACCCGGTCGCCGGCATGCCTTGCAGCGCGGCCTGCAAGGCGCCACTGCCAAGGATCAACACCGGGATGTACAGCGGCAGAATCAACAGCGCCAGCAACAGGCCGCCGCGTTTCAAACCGACCGTCAGCGCTGCGCCCACCGCGCCGAGCAGGCTCAGCACCGGTGTACCCAGCAGCAACGACAACAGCAACACCGGCAGGCAGGCGACCGGCAAACCGAGCATCAACGCCAGCAACGGCGAGAGCAGAACCAGTGCCAACCCCGAAAAAAGCCAGTGTGCCAGCACCTTGGCCAGTACCAGAAGAGGCAGCGGGTGCGACGAAAGGACCCACTGTTCAAGGGACCCGTCTTCGAAATCACTGCGGAACAGCCCGTCCAGCGAGAGCAGCACCGATAACAGCGCGGCCACCCAGACTAACCCGGGGGACAGGTTTTGCAACACTTGAGTTTCCGGGCCGACGGCCAGCGGGAACAGCGCGATGACGATGGCGAAGAAAATCAGCGGATTGGCCAGCTCCGCCGGACGGCGGAACAGCAGGCGCGATTCACGGGCAACCAGCAGGCCGAACACACTCATACTGCCCAGTTCCCCAGATCGAGATCACGATAGCCGGCCGGCATCCGGCTCAGCGTGTGGTGCGTGGTCAGGACCACGAGGCCGCCGCGTTCGCAGTGCCCGGCCAGATGTTCTTCGAGCTGCGCCACGCCCTGCTTGTCGAGGGCGGTGAACGGCTCATCGAGAATCCACAGTGGCGGGCTGTCCAGATACAGCCGCGCCAACGCCACGCGACGTTGCTGACCGGCGGACAACGTGTGGCAGGGAACATCTTCGAAACCGCGCAATCCTACGGCTGCCAGCGCTTGCCAGATCACGTCGCGCTCGGCGGGATGATGCAGGGCACAGAGCCACGAGAGGTTTTCTTCCGGGGTGAGCAAATCCTTGATCCCGGCGGCATGGCCGATCCACAGCAGGTTGCGCGCCAGTTCGCCGCGTTGTTCGGTCAGCGGCTGGCCATTGAGCAGGACCTGACCGTCGGTCGGCTGCATCAGCCCGGCGAGCAAACGCAACAGACTGGTTTTACCGCTGCCGTTGGGCCCGCTGATCTGCACCATATCGCCACTGGCCAGTCTCAATTCGAGATTTTCGAAGAGCAGCCTGAGATCGCGTTCACACGCGAGGGCAACGGTTTGCAGGACAGGACTGGTCAAGGGATCACGGGCCTTATACGGTTCAAGTCGGCTCTGGCGCGGCCGTTAAAGAGGTGCAGCATAGATGCATTGACGGCTCGATCTAGAGAGCTGGGTCAAACAATTGCTATGTTTTTTGAACGAAGCGCAAGACGGGCGGCATTATACATGCCGTGCCTTACTCTCAAGAGTGCATTTTCCTCAGGTTGTGTCCGCGTATGACAGGCGAAATGAACATCCTCCCGCTCCCGCCCGCCACCCCGGCGACCGTTCGCCCGCAGGTCGGTGAGCTGCTCAAGCTGCTGACCCCGGTCGAAGGCCTGATCGGCGCCGGGCAAAGCGCCAAGGCCGAGGTGTTGTCGCTCAAGCAAGCGGACCAGACCTTTCAGTTGCTGCTCAAGGTGACGCTGGACAGCGGCCGTCAGACCACCGTGCAAGCGACCAGCAATCTGCCGCTGCCCCAAGGCACCAGTCTGGCGATCACTCAGCCTTCGGCGGGCAATCTGGCGATTACTGTGCAACAAGCGATTGCCAGCAGCGTCGCCGCCCTCACCCGCATCGACACCGCGCAATTGCCGGTCGGCACGCTGCTGCAAGGCAAAGTGCTGACCTCGCAGGCGCTGCCGCAAACGCCGGGGCAAGTGGCGGTGTTTCGCTCCTTGGTCAGTTTGCTCAACACCGCACAGAGCGGCAGCACCCTGACCATCGACAGCCCGCAGCCGCTGCGCATCGGCACTTTGCTGTCGGCATTGGTCGAAGACTCACACACCCTGAAATTCCTGCCGATGAGCAGCCGTCAGGAACAACTGGCCGTGAGTCAGCAACTGCTCGGCCAGCAAAGCCGTCAGGCCTCCCTGACGGGGTTGCTGAACGCCTTGCAAAATCTGCCGAGCGATACCGATCAGACATCGCAGGATCTGCGCGCAGTGGTCGACAAACTGCTCGCCAGCCTCCCCGATGTACAACAACTGAGTACAGCCAAAGGCGTAGCACTGGCCTTGGCCAACAGCGGCGTGTTCCTCGAAGGCAAACTGCTGACCGGGCAGAACCCGACGCTGGCACCGGACATGAAAGCCGACCTGCTCAAGCTGATCGCACAACTGACCCCGGGCCTGCCGGGCAACAGCAGTTTCAACGCGATCATCGCCGCCAACACCCTGGCGCAAGCGCTGCCGAGTTTCGTTCGCAACGCCCTCGGCATGCTTGGCCAGGTCAGCGCGAAACCGGTGCCAAGCAGCTTCCCGCTGCCCGAGCGTTTGCTGCAAAGCCTGGAAGGCGAAGGCGATCTGGAACAGTTGCTGCGCCTCGCCGCTGCCGCCGTTTCGCGCCTGCAAAGCCATCAGTTGTCGAGCCTGGAGCAGACCGGCGTTACCGACGACGGGCGCCTGCTCAGCACCTGGCAACTGGAAATTCCCATGCGCAACCTGCAGGACATCGTGCCGTTGCAGGTCAAGTTTCAGCGTGAAGAAGCGCCGGAAAGAGAACCGCAACCGAACGAACGTCGCGATGAGCGCGAACCCAGGCAACAACTGTGGCGCGTTGATCTGGCGTTCGACATGGAACCGCTCGGGCCAATGCAGATTCAGGCGCAATTGATCAGCGGCAGCCTGTCGAGCCAGCTCTGGGTCGAGCGGCGGTACACCGCCGACCTGATCGAAAACAACTTGTTCGCCCTGCGTCAGCGTCTGCTCGATTGCGGGCTGAATGTCGGCGACCTCGACTGCCACCTCGGCGCCCCGCCACAAGGCAACCAAACCCGTCTCGAACACCGCTGGGTCGACGAAACCGCATGAACGATTCCACCGCACCACGCCAGGCCATCGCCCTCAAATACGACGGCAACCACGCCCCGACCCTCACCGCCAAGGGTGACGAAGAGCTGGCCGAAGAAATCCTGCGCATTGCTCGCGACTACGAAGTGCCGATCTACGAGAACGCCGAACTGGTGCGCTTGTTGGCACGAATGGAATTGGGCGACAGCATTCCCGAAGAGCTCTACCGGACAATTGCCGAGATCATCGCGTTTGCGTGGAATCTGAAGGGGAAATTCCCCGAGGGACAGGACCCGCAGGCGCCGATGGTCGAGAAGGACGTCACCGAACGCGGGGATGATTATTAAGCCCTGAAAGCAAAAGATCGCAGCCTTCGACCGCTCCTACATCAGGATTAGCGTTTCCCCTGTAGGCGCTGCCGAACGCTGCGATCTTTTGATATTGCTTGCCGCTTGAAGCTTGAAGCTTCTAGCTGCTCTTATGCAGCTTGCTCATCAACTCCGCCTCAGCCTGGGTCAACCCGCAGGACTGAGTCAGTTCATCGACGCTCGCGCCCATGCCCACCAGTTTCGCCGCTTGGGCGAATGACAGGCTCGATGGATCGCGCTGCTCAAGTGCAACGATTTTGTCCGGCAAAGGACCGACCACCGAGCGCAACTCATGCAGGGCGTCGCCCATGCGCACGTTGCCGT
>NZ_QAIU01000413.1:3213-6082 GCF_003061205.1 Pseudomonas sp. HMWF006 | reverse complement strand
GATCACGCAGCGCATCGCCCTGAGCCTGTTGCGCAGCGATCACCCGCTGCGCCTTGATGTACGCCAGAAACATCGCCAGCGTGCCTGCCCAGAAGAGGAACAGGACAATGACTGCAACCTCAAGAATCAATCAGATGTTCTCCAGATCCGACCATTCTTCTTCGCTCATCATCTTGTCGAGTTCGACGAGGATGAGGAGTTCGTTGTTCTTGTTGCACACGCCCTGGATGAACTTGGCCGACTCTTCGTTACCGACGTTCGGTGCGGTCTCGATTTCCGACTGACGCAGGTAAACCACTTCAGCAACGCTGTCGACCATGATGCCGACGACTTGCTTGTCGGCTTCGATGATGACGATACGGGTGTTGTCGCTGATCTCGCCGCTGTTCAGGCCGAAGCGCTGACGGGTGTCGATCACGGTGACCACGTTACCGCGCAGGTTGATGATGCCCAGCACGTAGCTCGGCGCGCCCGGCACCGGAGCGATCTCGGTGTAGCGCAACACTTCCTGAACGCGCATCACGTTGATGCCGTAGGTTTCGTTGTCCAGTTTGAAGGTCACCCATTGCAGGATCGGATCTTCAGAACCTTTTGCATTCGTCGCCTGACTACTCATACCCTGACCCCTCGAAAAAACCGCTCTGGGCGGTGTGTGTTCTGTGTGGCGGCATTCAACAATGCCGTCGCCTGATTGTTATGTCGGCTGCTACGTCGGTTTATGTAGCGGCTTGTGGCCGCCGAGGTGCTTTGCCCCACCGCTGGCGATCAACTCGGCCAGTGCGGAAACGTCAAGCAATGCACACATGTGCTCAATCACGGTGCCGGCGAGCCAAGGCCGCTGACCCCGGTGACTTCTCCATTTGATTTCGTTCGGGTCCAGACGCAACGAGCGGCTGACCTGATGCACCGCCAGCCCCCACTCGTAACCTTGTACCGAAATCACGTACTGCAGGCCCTGACGGAAGTCATCGCGATAGCGATCCGGCATGACCCAGCGTGCGGTGTCCAACACTTTCAGGTTGCCGGCCTGGCTCGGCAGAATCCCGAGGAACCATTCCGGCTGGCCGAACAGTGGCGTCAGCTCGTGGCCGGCCAGCGAATAAATCGAGCCGAGGCACACCAGCGGCACGGCCAGGGTCAACCCGGCAACGTCGAACAGCAGGCATTCGAACGCTTCCGAAGCCCAGGCCGGGCGGCCATCGGTTTCCACCGGTGGCGGCGTATTGCTCGGCGGCAGATGCACTTCTCCCAGCGGCGGGACCAGGGTCTGCTCGACCGGCGTACGCGCAACTGGAGCCGGAGCCGGCTCGACCACCGCCGGTTCCGGCGTGGTTTTCAGCAATTGGGTTTGCAGCAGGGGCGCGAGCGTCGAAACCGCTGCGCGCACCGGCTCAGCCTCTTCAAGCAACGTGACAGGGGCCTTGGCCACCGGGGCGGCGGCAGGCGCAGCAACCGGTGCGGCAGGCTTGGCCGCTTTCAGGGAGTCACGCGCCTGTTCCTCCAGTACCGCGGCCTGGAACTCGTCCAGTGCCTCGGTGCTTTCGATCACCTCGACCGGCGCCTCAACTGGCAGCAACTCGTCAGGAATCTCCTGCAGCAAGCCATCCAGATAGGATTGCAACGCCAGTTGCGGACGCGACGTCAATTTGATCGGCCGATTCATGCTCAAGCCACCTGCGGAACAAGTTGTTGCGCCAACAGATGCTTGAGCAGCGCGCGGTAAGCCAGCACGCCACGGCTCTTGCCGTCGAATTGCGAAGGCGTGACACCGGCCCGGCTGGCGTCGCGCAGACGGGTATCGACCGGGATATAACCCTGCCAGATCTCGTCGGGGAATTTGTCGCGCAGCACGCGCAAGGTGTGCATCGAGGCTTGCGTACGGCGGTCGAACAGGGTCGGCACGATGCTGAACGGCAGCGCCTGTTTGCGCGAGCGGTTGATCATCGCCAGGGTGTTGACCATGCGCTCCAGACCTTTGACGGCCAGGTGTTCGGTCTGCACCGGGATCACCAGTTGCTGGCTCGCGGCCAAGGCGTTGACCATCAGCACGCCGAGCAACGGCGGGCTGTCGATCACTGCGTAATCAAAGTCCTGCCACAACTGCGCCAGACTCTTGGCGATCACCAGGCCCAGACCACTCTGTCCCGGCGACTGACGCTCAAGGGTCGCGAGCGCGGTGCTCGATGGCAGCAGGGAAATGCGCTCGTCACTGGTCGACAACAGCAACTGCCCCGGCAGGCCTTGCGGCACGCTGCCCTTGTGCAGAAACAGGTCGTAATTGCTGTGTTCCAGGCTGTCGGGGTCGTAGCCGAAATAGCTGGTCATCGAGCCGTGCGGGTCGAGGTCGACCACAACCACGCGCTTGCCCGCCTCCGCCAGCAATCCGGCTAAAGCGATGGAAGATGTGGTTTTACCGACACCACCCTTTTGATTGGCGACTGCCCAGACTCTCATTCGGTTCGTTCCTCCCGGCCGAGATGCTCGACCGAGACATAGCTCAGCGTATTAATGCGGGTGACGGAGAATTGACGGCACTCTCGCGTCCCGGCGTCTTGACCGGGGTCGGTGCAGTTTGTGTGCCAGCGCGCTTCAACGCCGCGTCCGGTTGTGCATTGGCGGTGCCGGTGCCGGTCAGACTGCGGCGCACATCCAGATTGCGCGACACCACCAGCACCACGCGCCGGTTCTTTGCGCGGCCTTCGGCGGTGGCGTTATTGGCCACCGGCTGGAACTCGCCATACCCCACCGATGCCAGACGCCCGGGGTTCACCCCCTGCATCGCCAGCATGCGCACGATGCTCGCCGAACGCGCCGAGGACAGTTCCCAGTTGGTCGGGTACTGCGCGGTGCGGATCGGCTGATCGTCGGT
>NZ_QAIU01000413.1:0-3203 GCF_003061205.1 Pseudomonas sp. HMWF006 | reverse complement strand
CTGCCAAACAACAGGCTGGAGTTGAGTTCGATCTCGACCCACAACTCGTTGCCGCGCACGGTCATCTGGTTGGAAGCGATCAGGTCGCCGAATGCGGCGCTGATATCATCGGCGATGCTTTTCAGCGGATCACTGGCCCCGGCGATCCCGGCGTCGACTTGCTCGGCGTCCTTGACCAACGGCTTGGCCGGGGTCACGGTTTTCGGTCGTTCGTCACCGATCGGGATCGGCTTGAGCGAGCGGTCGGAGTCGGTGAAGACCCCGATCAGCGCCTCGGAAATGACCTTGTATTTGCCTTCGTTGATCGACGAGATCGAGTACATCACCACGAAGAAAGCGAACAGCAGCGTGATGAAATCCGCGTAGGACACGAGCCAGCGCTCGTGGTTAACGTGTTCTTCCTGATGCCTGCGGCGAGCCATAGTCCATTACCCCCATCAATCCATGAAGCCCTGAAGCTTCAGCTCGATAGAGCGTGGGTTTTCACCTTCGGCGATCGACAGAATTCCTTCCAGCAACATTTCGCGATAACGCGACTGCCGCAACGCGATTGACTTGAGCTTGGCCGCCACCGGCAGCAACACCAGGTTGGCACTGGCCACGCCGTAGATGGTCGCGACGAACGCCACGGCGATGCCGCTGCCCAGTTGCGTCGGATCGGCGAGGTTGCCCATCACGTGAATCAGGCCCATCACCGCGCCGATGATACCGATGGTCGGCGCATAGCCGCCCATGCTCTCAAAGACTTTCGCCGCTTCGATATCGCGGGCTTCCTGGGTGTAGAAATCCACTTCAAGAATGCTGCGGATGGCTTCCGGCTCGGCGCCGTCGACCAGCAGTTGCAAGCCCTTGCGCGAGTAGTTGTCCGGCTCGGCATCGGCCACGCCTTCCAGGCCGAGCAGGCCTTCCTTGCGCGCAGTGAGACTCCAGTTGACCACGCGGTCGATGCCGCCGGCCAGGTCCACGCGTGGCGGAAACAGAATCCACGCCAGGGTCTGCATGGCGCGCTTGAAGGCGCTCATCGGCGATTGCAGCAACGCGGCACCGATGGTGCCACCGAGGACGATCAGCGCCGCCGGGCCGTTGGCCAGCGCGCCGAGGTGACCGCCTTCCAGGTAGTTGCCGCCGATGATGGCGACGAACGCCATGATGATCCCGATAAGGCTTAGAACATCCATCAGATACACGCCTCGACGATGTGCTTGCCGATGTCGTCCAGGCCGTAGACCGCGTCAGCCAGGTCGGCTTTGACGATGGCCATCGGCATGCCGTAGATCACGCAGCTTGCCTCATCTTGCGCCCAGACCGAGCTGCCGCCCTGCTTGAGCAGGCGCGCGCCTTCACGGCCGTCGGCGCCCATGCCGGTCAAGACGACCGCCAGAACTTTGTCACCGTAGGACTTGGCGGCGGAACCGAAGGTGATGTCCACGCACGGCTTGTAATTCAGACGCTCGTCGCCCGGGAGGATTTTCACCGCGCCACGGCCGTCGATCATCATCTGCTTGCCACCCGGTGCCAGCAGCGCCAGGCCCGGACGCAGGATGTCGCCATCCTCGGCTTCCTTGACGCTGATGCGGCACAGCTTGTCCAGACGCTCGGCAAACGCCTTGGTGAACGCCGCCGGCATGTGCTGGATCAGCACGATCGGTGCCGGGAAGTTCGCCGGCAACTGGGTCAGCACCCGTTGCAGGGCAACCGGGCCACCGGTCGAGGTACCGATGGCGACCAGTTTGTAGGCTTTGCGTTTCGGTGCCGGCGACGAAGCGCTGGCAGCCGGAGCGCGCGCCGGAGCAGGCGCCGGTGCCGGGCGAGCCGGAGCACTGGTGCTGTGGCTGCTGAAGCTCGATGCCGCCGGTGCTGGCGCAGGCGTCGGTGCAGCGGCCGGAGCCGGCGCACTGTAGGCACTGAAACGACGATTACTGCGCGAGATGCTATGGACCTTCTCGCACAGCAGTTGCTTGACCTTCTCCGGGTTACGCGAGATGTCTTCAAAATTCTTCGGCAGGAAATCCACCGCGCCGGCATCCAGCGCATCCAGGGTTACCCGGGCGCCTTCGTGGGTCAGCGAGGAGAACATCAACACCGGGGTCGGGCAGCGCTGCATGATGTGCCGCACTGCCGTGATGCCATCCATCATCGGCATCTCGTAGTCCATGGTGATCACGTCCGGCTTGAGCGCCAGGGCCTGATCAATCGCCTCTTTACCGTTGGTTGCGGTGCCGACCACCTGAATGCTCGGATCCGCTGAAAGAATTTCCGAGACGCGGCGGCGGAAAAAACCCGAATCGTCCACCACCAGGACTTTGACTGCCATAAACACTCCATTAGGTGCAGCGGGACGTTGTCGCCCCGCTGCCCCGGATTCAAATACGCCGTGCGGCGTAACGCTTGAGCATGCTAGGAACATCGAGGATCAGCGCGATGCGGCCGTCACCGGTGATGGTGGCGCCGGACATGCCCGGAGTGCCCTGCAGCATTTTGCCCAATGGCTTGATGACCACTTCTTCCTGGCCGACCAGTTGATCGACGACGAAGCCGATTCGCTGGGTGCCCACCGAAAGGATCACCACATGGCCTTCACGCTGCTCTTCGTGAGCGGCGGAGCTGACCAGCCAGCGCTTGAGGTAGAACAACGGCAACGCCTTGTCCCGCACGATCACCACTTCCTGACCGTCGACGACGTTGGTGGTCGACAGGTCGAGGTGGAAGATTTCGTTGACGTTGACCAGCGGGAACGCGAACGCCTGATTGCCAAGCATCACCATCAGCGTCGGCATGATCGCCAGGGTCAGCGGCACCTTGATGACGATCTTCGAGCCCTGGCCCTTGGTCGAGTAGATGTTGATCGAACCGTTGAGCTGGGAAATCTTGGTCTTCACCACGTCCATGCCGACACCGCGGCCGGACACGTCGGAGATCTCGGTCTTGGTCGAGAAACCCGGGGCGAAGATCAGGTTGTAGCACTCGGTATCGCTCAGGCGATCGGCCGCGTCCTTGTCCATCACGCCGCGTTTTACCGCGATCGAACGCAGGACGTTCGGGTCCATGCCCTTGCCGTCGTCGGAGATCGACAACAGGATGTGGTCGCCTTCCTGCTCGGCCGCCAGCACCACGCGACCGCCACGGGCCTTGCCCGACGCTTCGCGTTCTTCCGGCGACTCGATGCCGTGGTCGACAGCGTTGCGCACCAAGTGGACCAGCGG
>NZ_QAIU01000005.1:0-10895 GCF_003061205.1 Pseudomonas sp. HMWF006 | reverse complement strand
TTCCTCGGCCACCCGGTCTCTGAAGCGGTGATTTCCGTGCCGGCGTACTTCAGCGACGAGCAACGCAAGCGCACCCTGTTCGCCGCCGAGCTGGCCGGCCTTGCCGTCACGCGCCTGATCAACGAACCGACCGCCGCCGCCATGGCCTACGGGCTGCACGAGCAAAAGTTCGAACGCACACTGATTTTCGATCTGGGTGGCGGTACGTTCGACGTCACGGTGCTGGAATACGCGCTCCCGCTGATTGAAGTGCATGCGTCCACCGGCGACAACTTCCTCGGTGGCGAAGACTTCACCGCCGCGCTGTTGCAGGCGTGTCTGAAAAACTGGCAACTGAACCCGTCAATGGTTGATGCGCAAGGCATGGCCAGCCTTGGCGACGCGCTGGAACAACTCAAGTGCAAACTCGGCGAAGGGACACAGCAGCTGAACTGGCGTCACGGCGACACGACGTTCGAATGGTCACTGGACGAAGCCGCTGCCGTGAAGATCTGGGAGCCGCTACTCGCCCGACTGCGCGCACCGATCGAACAGGCCCTGCGCGATGCGCGGCTCAAACCCCGCGATCTCGACAGCCTGGTATTGGTCGGTGGCGCCACGCGGATGCCGGCGGTGCAGCAAATGGTCGCCACGCTGTTCGGGCGCCTGCCGTACCGGCATCTCGACCCGGACACCATCGTTGCGCTCGGGGCGGCCACGCAAGCCGCGTGCAAGGCGCGCGATGGCGCGGTGGAAGAGCTGATTCTGACCGATGTCTGCCCTTACACGCTGGGCATCGCGACCATGCGCGGCAACGGCATCGACGGTGCTTTTTCGCCGATTATCGAACGCAACACCATCATCCCGACGTCACGGGTGGAGCGCTATCACACCACCCACCCCCGTCAGGAACAGATCCGTATTGCTGTCTATCAGGGTGAACGACCGTGGGTACGCGACAACATCCTGATTGAGGCTTTCGATGTCGATTTGACGCCCTGCGATCACATTCAGGAACTGGATGTACGCTTCAGCTATGACATCAATGGTTTGCTCGAAGTCGACGTCACGTTGCTCGAGACCGGTGATCGCCACAGCCACAGTATCGACCGCAGTCCTACAGGGCTGGATGAGCAGGCGCGCCGGGACAGCCATAACCGGCTGTCCACATTGAAGGTCCATCCACGCGACGCATTGCCCAACCGCACCTTGCTGGCCCGTCTGGAACGGGCATGGATGCAGAGCCTCGGAACGCAACGCGAACGCATTGCCGAATGGCTGCACAGCTTCACCGCGGTCCTCGGTGGCCAGCAATCATCCGAGATCGCGAGCCACCGCTCAGAGCTCAACAAGGCGCTGGACCAACTGCGCCTCTAGCCATTGAGTCGGCGCAATGCGGCCTGCAGGCCGCCGGACAGTGTTTCGCCACCCCCGCTGTCCGGCGGCACGCCATAGCGGTTGGGCAACTTGTCCCCTGGCAAGCCGAACAGCACCAACGGCAAAAATGGCAGCACCGGTGACAGCGCCATGAATATCAGCAACGTGGGAATGCCCCGACCCATGTCATGCAAGCGGCGCAGAATGGCGCCGAGCAACACCAGAACAGCGAGCAACAGGATAAGAATGCCAGCGGCCGTGGTGCCACTGATCAGACCCGCCACCGGTGCGATCACCAAACACCCCAGGACCTGAGCGATAAAAGCCTTGCGTCCCAGTCGCGACCCGAGGCGCCAGATCGCACCTGCCGGTACCGGTTGAATATCACTGTTGGCCAATAGCAAACGCTCCGACCAGGACAGCAACGCACACAGCGCCAGCCGCAAGCCGACGCTGTTCTGCACGTCATCCTTGCCCTGCTGCAATTGGCGCAGTACTCGCGTTTTCGGCACACCGGCAGCGCCATAACGAATCAGGCCCTTGAGGGCATCGAGCGCCTCATACGCCAGTAGTTTGTCGACGCCAAAATCCGTCAACACCTTGCGCGGTGGCCACACCGGCTCGCCTTTGATCAATCCGTCGCGAAAACCTTCGAACCAGTCGTCCTCACAACTGACCGCCGCGATGGATTGCAACAAGGCCCGGTGCTGCTCGGCGCTCAGGCTCGGGTCGTGATAGAGCACGCCCCAGAACATCAACAACCCCAGCAGATCGTCGCCGCAGGCATCCCGGTCGCTTTCGACGCAAGTGTAAAGCAAGGTATTGGCAGGCAACCTGGCGCTGTCGAGGGCCTGTTGTACGCTGAACAATTGTTGCACCAGCAAACCGTGAACCGGGTCATCGCCTTGCAGCCATCCCAGTAAGCCATCACAGTTGCCTTGCTCACGCTGCAAACGCTGCAACAATGGCTGCAACCGAGCCAAAGGATGAGCGGGGTTGAACGACAGACGCTCCAGGCACCGCGCATCAATCAATTGCAACCAGCGTTCCGGCTGCTCCAGCAACGCCAGCAAAAACAGGCTCTGGGCATGCCACTCCCATGCAGCTGCGCCCAGGCCGACCGGCGGCAACTCAATTGCGCGACGACTCAACTGCAAAAGCAAATCGAGTTCGGACAAGTCACAGTCATCTTTGACAGCACTCAGTCTGAACGCTTCGGCCATTCGCTCCAGCGCTGCGCTGCTGTAAGGCCGCAAGCGTCGCAGCCACAAACGACAGACCTTGTGCGGCTCGCCTTGTGTCAGCACCTCCGGCAACTGCCGCGAGTTCGAATCCGCCTCGCAGAAAGCGTCCATCGCCTGCGCAATCGGCGCCCTGCTCAACCAGCGCAGATGCTGCCCGGCCTGATATTTGAAGCCGCTCAAGACCAGGCTTTCGAGGGCATCGACCGGTAGCGGTGCATCCAGAATCTGCTGCAGCAACAGCGAGTCGCCCCGATGCAACGCCCAGGCGTGCCGGTAAAGCTGCAGCAATCGGCTGTCGGCATTCTCACCCAACAGTTGTGCGAGCAATGGAAGCTCATCGCCCGTCATGCGCCAGTCGACAAAACTCTGGGCCAGACTCTCCAACTGCAGCCGCCCGACACCCAGCCAACGATTCAGCGTCTCCGGGCGTTGCGACGGGCTGCCAGACACCTGGCATTCATCCCCGAGATCCTCTGACCAGTCAGCGCAGTCCTGCAGACGATCGAACGCCTGAATCAGCAGCGGCAGAAAGCTCGGCTGGCGCTTGGCACACAATTCCAGCAGACGACTTTCCGCCATCGGATGACGATGTTCGTTCCAGAGCCGGATCCAGCAAGGCAGTGCCTGATCGTCCCGCCCCAACAAGCTGCTCTGACACGCCAACAGGTACAACCAGTCCACATCATCCGGAGCTGCACGTTGCTGTTCGACGCAGCACTGCAAAAATGTCGACACTCCGATGCCCGCCTGCGTGAACTGCACCAGCAGACGCTTGATGAACGCAGCATCATCCGGCAACGGCAGGCACGTGTGCTGACTGGCGAAGTCGGCGAACTCATGGAGCGGGCGCTGGGTGAAAATGAAGTCCAGGCTCCGCGCGTACCACAGCGATTCAGTCTGCGCGGCCTCCGACCAGGCGCTCATCAGATCCGTGTCGAACGGGTCGGGGGCCTCGATTCGCCGCAGAAAGGCTTCAACCCGCTGGGCGTCGTTGAACTCCAGATCCAGCAACTGTTGATCCCAGGCCATACGCTTGGCCAGCAGGTTTGCGCAACGGTAGGACAACGGACCGGCGTCGGCCAGCCGGTGGTACAGCCCCCAGCCGAGTTCATCCAGTGCATCCAGCGACAGCTCATCCAGTGCCTGGACAAAGGCCTGCCACGCCGCGAAATTGAAGCGTCGCGCAGGATCGTCAAGCAGTTCGCAGAAATCCACGAACGTCTGCGGGACCTCCTTGACCGTCGGCTCTGCCGCTTCGGGCTCTGGCTCGGATTCCTCCTCGTCTGCACGGGCCAGACGCAGGGCGTTTTCGTAGGCCATGCGCAGTGTCTGAAAGCCTTCCGGGTCAGTCTCCGGATGATGCGCCGGCAGGCGTGCGCGGTAGGCATTGCGAATCAGGGTTTCGTCAGTCGTAGGCTCGATGCCCAGTCGGATCCAGCAACTCATGACCAGTCGAACTCCTTGAGCGATATCGGACGTGGCGGCGGATCAATGTCCATGTGCCAAGGCAAATCGGCCAGAAAGTGCGGAATGTTCTGCGCAAGACCGCGACTGATCCGCAGGTTATGAGCGCTGTTGCCTTGCCGGTCCAGCTCGCCAGCGAGCTCGTCATCGCTGGCGCTCAAGCAGCACCAAAAAGTCCGCCCCACCACAAAGCCATTGAAATATGCCATCCAGCTGCCGTAGTGAAATTGCGCCCTGATGGCCAGGCGACTGTGCAGCCAGTTGCTCTCGACCAGATCGATCCACTGATTGCGCACCGCGCAACGCAAGAGGAAGCCCATGCGCCCATAATCCCAAGACAATATCCCCCCGGGACCGCAGCTGCCGAATGTACGGCTGGCGAATTCATGCAGGACACGTTGGCGGGGGCTCAGGTCTGCAAGCAAGGCCTGCCATTCGCTCGGCAGACAACGCTGCCAGGCCATATAGGCCGCGCTGAGGTGCCTGGCATGGCCATCATCGGTCATCCCTTCGAGCATCTCGAACAATTGCCGCCGATCATCGATCCCCCAGCTGTCTCGCAGATCAATGTAGCGGTCGTCGCAGAAAGCGGGGTCGGCATACCCGGCGCCGGTATTGAGCGCTGCCATCGGCGCAGAAAGGGCGCACAGCCAACGCTGCTGAATATCGTCCATGAAAAAGGCTCCAGGCCGACCGCCAGGGAGTGGGGTCGGCAAAACTGCGGCGGATTGTAGAGAAACCGTTGTCGGCGGCAAAGTCGCACAACGCTTTTCTTACGCCCATAAAAAAGGCCCCGACGTATCGGGGCCTTCATTCAGCGGCTCAGCGCCTGCTCAGACATTTTGTGTCTGCAAGTGAATCAATGTTGCAGAGCCGGCTTCTGCGCCCCGTTGATCGGGATGCGCTTGGCCTTCGCTTCTTCCGGGATCACCCGCAACAGGTCGATGCTCAACAGACCGTTGCTCAGATCGGCGGCCTTGATCTCGATGTGATCGGCCAGCCGGAAGGACAGCTTGAAGGCTCGCTGGGCAATGCCCTGATGCAGGAAGGTCACGCCTTCGTTGGCATCACGCTTGCCGCCACTGATGGTCAGCACACCTTTCTCGACTTGCAGCTCCAGGTCTTCTTCCTGGAAACCGGCTGCGGCCACGACGATGCGGTATTGGTCATCACCGTGCTTTTCGACGTTGTAAGGTGGGTAGCTGCTGCCTGGCTCGTTGCGCAGCGCGGTTTCGAACAGGTCGTTGAAGCGGTCGAAACCCACCGAGGAACGAAACAGTGGTGCGAGGGAAAATGCAGTACTCATGGTTCAAATCTCCTGAAAACAATCAGCAAGTTTTTGTGTCTCCGCGACCCGAATTCGGCATCGCGTACCCCTTAGATAGGGACCGCTGAAATGATTTCAAGAGAGTATTTGCAGATTTTTTTCAGGCCGCTTCGGCGACCGGCAGGCCGAGCAAACGCGAGACCTGGTCCGGCTCGGTTTCGCGACGGAGCACGGTAAACAGCTCGGTGGCTTCGGGATAATTGCGTGTCAGCATTGCCAGCCATTGCTTCAAACGGCCCGGCGACTGACGCGCGGTCATCTGCGCCTTGGCTTGCAGCCAGAAGTCCTGGATCAGCGGCATCAGCTCGGCCCAGGTCATCTCGACCACGTCCTCTCCAGCACGGGCAGCCGCGATTTGCCTGGCCAGATCCGGGCGCGACACCAGGCCTCGACCGAGCATGATGTCTTCGACCCCACTGATCTCGCGGCAACGCCGCCAGTCCTCGACGCTCCAGATATCACCGTTGGCAAACACCGGCACCTTGACCACATCCTGCACCCGCGGAATCCACTCCCAGTGTGCCGGCGGCTTGTAGCCATCGACTTTGGTCCGGGCGTGAACCACGATGTGCTCGGCACCGCCTTCGGCCAGCGCAGTGGCACAGACCAGCGAGCCGTCCGGGCTGTCGAAGCCGAGACGCATCTTGGCGGTGACCGGGATGTGCGCCGGCACGGCGCGGCGCACGTGCTCGACAATGGTATTGAGCAGTTCCGGCTCCTTGAGCAGCACCGCCCCGCCCCGGGATTTGTTGACGGTCTTGGCCGGGCAGCCGAAGTTGAGGTCAATCACTTCGGAACCGAGTTCGCAGGCCAGCGCCGCGTTTTCCGCGAGGCATACCGGGTCGGAGCCGAGCAACTGCACACGCAGCGGGACACCAGATCGGGTACGGGCACCATTGAGCAACTCCGGACCGAACTTGTGGAAATAGGCCGGTGTGAGCAACTGATCGTTGATCCGAATGAATTCGGTGACGCACCAGTCGATGCCGCCAACACGGGTCAGCACGTCGCGCAGGATGTCGTCGACCAACCCCTCCATGGGCGCCAGAGCAATTTGCATGGGGAAAACACTACTTGAAGAAAACGTGCGGCAGTTTACTGGATTACGAGAAAAACCGCAGATCCCCTGCAGGCTCACTCCTACAGATTAGATTTGCGCAGATTCTGAGGCCTGAATTGCTGGACCGTAGCCCTCGATAAACTCCGCCGGCATGCGCTTGGGCTTGCCGGTGGACAGCTCGATGCAGACGAACGTGGTTTGCGCGCGCAGCAGGGTGGCGTTATCGCTCGGGCGTTTCAGCTGGAAATGCCGGGTCATTTTCAGGCGTTGATCCCAATCGACGATCCAGGTCGCCAACTGCAGCTCATCGCCTTCGTAAGCGGCGGCCAGATAATCGATCTCGTGACGCACCACGGCCATCGCCCGATCCAGCCGACGGTACTCGACCAGATCCAGCCCCAGACGCTGCGAGTGGCGCCAGGCACAGCGTTCCAGCCAGGTCACGTACACCGCGTTATTCGCGTGGCCCAGCCCGTCGATGTCCTCGGCGCCGACTTGCAGATCAATGGTAAACGGCGTTGCCCGATCCCAACTCATGCCCCACTCCCGGTCAATTGATTCAACCGGGGCAGTGTAACGGAGCTCAGGCCGATTGGCGCGCCTGAAGGCTGCGCCCGGCCAACAGTGATAACACGCCATCCACCACCCGAGGGTCAGCCAGCACGCGCTGGTGGCCGCCGCTTTCCAGGCGCAGCAGACGGCTGTCGAACCATGCTTCGTGAATCAGCTGCGATTCCTTGACCGAAACGAAGGTGTCGTCCTCGGCATGCACGATCAGCCCCGGCATATCCAGTTGATAGTGCGCGACATCCAGAGTGGCGGCGCGCATGCCGACGTCCTGCTCGACCTGCCGGATAAAGGCGGAACGCGCTCTGGGCGGCAAGCCGACATAGCGTGCGAAACCGCGTAACACGCCGAGAATTCGGGCCGGCGCGGCAATGCTGACGAGGGTTTCGGTGCGCAACCCCAATTGCACGGCGAGCATCGCGCTGGCGCCGCCCATGGAGTGGCCGATGACCGCTTGCAACGGTGGCAGCTCGGCAGCGGCTTCGAGCATGGCACGGGCGAACAGCACGACATTGGCCTCTCGCCCCGGCGAACGACCGTGGGCCGGACCATCGAGGGCCACAACCGTGTAACCGGCCTCGACCAATGCCGTGATCAGCGCGGCAAACTGGGTTGGCCGCCCTTCCCAGCCATGCATCAGCAGCACGGTCGGGCCTTGGCCCCAGCGCAACGCTGAGAGACCAAAGCGCAAAGTGATTCGTTCGGAATTGGCCAGCAGCGGCAATTCCCAATCACGCAAAGGCAGCGTGCGTGGCGTCATGAACGCCAGGCGCATTTTGCTCGCTACCCGTTTCGGTGCAATCCAGCCCAAGGTGCCATTAACGCCACGAATCCACTTCAACGTGTTCATCGTTCTCTCCTCAGGCGAATTGCCTTCAGGTCAACGCACCGCCGACTTGGCCGCGCGCAGCAATCGATCGGATAAATCTCCCGGCCCCAGGGCCCTTGCGAGCGCCAGCCCACCCACCATCAAGGCCACGTCGGCCAGGGCTTTGTCGGTGTCCTCGGGGCTGGACGCCAACTGCGCAATCATCAACTCCAGATGCTCGTTCAGTGCCACGCGGAACGACTCCGGCAAACGGCCCAGTTCGCCGATGGAGGCTGGAATCGGGCACGCCGCGTCGCTGGAATCACGGTGCTTGCGTGACAGATAGAAAGCCGCGACCAAGGCGCGACGCTCTTCCCCGGTCAGGTCGGCGTCCATGTCGGCAATCAGGTCGCGTCGGCGACCCAGGAGTTGCTTGAACGCTTCGAGCATCATCGCGTCCTTGCTTTCGAAGTGCGCATAGAAGCCGCCGACGGTCAGGCCGGCCGCGCCCATCACTTCGCCCACGCTTGGGTCTGCCGGGCCACGCTGAATCAATGCGGCGCTGGCAGCCTTGAGGATGCGTTCGCGGGTTTGAGCTTTTTTATCGTTCATCGTTGCCTCCGAATATTACGACTAGAATATTATTCGCATAATAATATTCTGCAAGTCAAGGATATGACCGCTGGTCTGAAGCACAGTGTAAGGAAAAAGGAGAATTGGCCAAACGCCAGACAAACAAAAGGGCCATTCAATAATTGAATGACCCTTATAAATCCCGCAGAGCGGGTAATCGTGGCGTCCCCTAGGGGACTCGAACCCCTGTTACCGCCGTGAAAGGGCGGTGTCCTAGGCCACTAGACGAAGGGGACGCAAACCCTTCTATACAACTGATCAACGCTGAGTGTTGATCGCTTCGAAGCCGGTGTGGCCAGGCTTCGAAGTGTAAATTGGTGGAGCTAGACGGGATCGAACCGTCGACCTCTTGCATGCCATGCAAGCGCTCTCCCAGCTGAGCTATAGCCCCTCATCGTTGATGTCATCGCTGAGGACGGGGCGAATCTTAAGGGCGTATCGAAAGCCTGTCAAACTTATTTTTGAAAAATTTCAAAGTTTTTTGTCGGCATAACAATCACTTACCGCCCTCCCCCCGAAAATCCGGGGGGAAAACGCCGAAGGCCGGAATCAAAAGATCCCGGCCTTCGGCGGTTCCTGCAGAGTCAGACGTGCTTAAGCAATCGCGCCCAGCAGCTTTTCCCACTCTTTGTTTTCTTTCTTCGACACACCGCCCAGCAGGTCGATCGCCTGACGCAGACGGAAACGGGTCAGGTCCGGGCCGAGGATTTCCATCGCATCAAGCACCGACACCGAACTCGCCTGCCCGGTGATCGCGGCAAACATCAGCGGCATCGCGTCACGCAGTTTCAGCTCAAGGGATTCGACCACCGCCTGAATCGTCGCGGTGATGTTGTCCTTCTCCCACTGACGCAGGCTTTCGAGTTTCCACAGGATCAACTGCATCAACTGGCGAACCTGATCACCGGAAAGCTTTTTCGATTCGAACAACTTGGCATCAGGGTTCACGCCACCGGCGAAGAAGAACCCGCCCAGCGGTGCAACCTGACTGAAGGTTTCCACACGCCCCTGAACCAGCGGCGCGATCTTCATCATGTACTCAGAGTTGAACGCCCATTTCTGTACGCGTGCGGCGAACTCTTCCACCGGCAGATCGCGCAGCCACTGGCCGTTGAGCCATGACAGCTTCTCGATGTCGAAGATCGGCCCGCCGAGGGACACGCGCTTGAGGTCGAAGTTGTCGACCATTTCCTGCAGCGAGAACTTCTCACGCTCGTCCGGCATCGACCAACCCATGCGGCCCAGATAGTTGAGCATCGCTTCCGGCATGAAGCCCATGCGCTCGTAGAACGTCACCGAGGTCGGGTTCTTGCGCTTGGACAGCTTGCTCTTGTCCGGGTTACGCAGCAGCGGCATGTAGCACAGTTCCGGCTGTTCCCAGCCGAAGTACTCGTACAGCAGAATCAGTTTCGGCGCCGACGGCAGCCACTCTTCGCCACGCAGCACGTGGGTGATGCCCATCAGGTGGTCGTCGACCACGTTGGCGAGGAAGTACGTCGGCAGGCCGTCGGTCTTCATCAGCACTTGCATGTCCATGCGATCCCACGGGATCTCGACATCACCACGGAGCATGTCCGGCACTACGCAAACGCCTTCGCTCGGCACCTTCATGCGGATCACGTGTGGTTCGCCAGCGGCCAGGCGGGCGGCGACTTCTTCCTTGGACAGCAGCAGCGCGCGGCCGTCGTAACGCGGGGTTTCGCCGCGCGCCATTTGCTCGGCGCGCATCTGATCCAGCTCTTCAGCGGTGCAGAAGCACGGGAACGCGTGGCCCATGTCGACCAGTTGCTGGCAATACTTCTGATAGATATCGCCGCGCTCGCTCTGCCGGTACGGACCGTGCGGGCCGCCGACGTCCGGGCCTTCGCTCCAGTCGATACCCAGCCAGCGCAGGGCGTCGAAGATCTGCTGTTCGGACTCGCGGGTCGAACGCAACTGGTCGGTGTCTTCGATGCGCAGGATGAACTCACCGCCATGCTGCTTGGCAAAGCAGTAGTTGAACAATGCGATGTAAGCGGTACCTACGTGGGGGTCCCCGGTAGGCGATGGCGCGATGCGAGTGCGGACGGTGGTCATGGCATGTCTCGAAAAGAATGAAAAGCAAAACAATCAAGCGGCGAATGGTAACAGGCGACACCCGCCCCGCTCCAGCGGGCAGGGCATTTAAGCCAAGTTTGCGGCTGGAACGCCCATACAGCGCGGTGAATGGCCGAATATCGGCGGATGGCATTTACCGTTTATCGGCTTCGTGCCAGATTCGCGTACTGATACCTTTCCTTACAATTCCTCGACTACAGTTTGCCCATGCCTGCCCAACTCAAGCGTCGCCTGTTTATTTTCCTGCTGCTGGTTCTGTTGATTGCCGGGGGTTTCTTCGCCCATTGGTTTTTCAAGGGGCGCTTTTATGAAAGCACCGATAACGCCTATGTCCAGGGC
>NZ_QAIU01000034.1:0-2851 GCF_003061205.1 Pseudomonas sp. HMWF006 | reverse complement strand
TCCTTGAGCAGTATCTCCATCCGGGTGAAATCTGCCGCGGAAGAAAAATCAATATCGGCAGCCTGGCTGGTCCCACAGCCTGCGACTGCCAACAGCAGCAGTGCATGTTTCCATTGCATGGCGATCTCCTTGATCCATCAGACCCAACCGGCCCAAGACTATGTGATGCCACTGTGCCCAACGCAATAGTGGCCAGACAAACCTTGTGATCGGCAGCCAGCCTCAGTAACGTGGCGGCACTTGTCTGGAGAGCCGAAGATGCGTGTTGCCCGTTCGTTGATCGTTATTGCCCTGCTGCCGTTGTTTGCCGGCTGCCAATTGCTGGATGGCCCGCGTCAGAGTGCTTCCCACGTCGGGCAATCCCGGATGCAAGGGCAATTGACGGCGGCTGACGGCAAACTGGTGTTCCAGCCGTGTGGCGAACAGCGTCAGTACGCGGTCAACGACATCGGCGGCACCAGCGTGCTGCAAGAGGCCGCCACGCTCGCCGATCAACAGGGCAAGTTGTTCGCCGATGTACGCGGCAAGATCGCCGGCGACCGTCTCGACCTGACCCAGTTGTACCGCGTCGAACGTTCCGGCACGGCGTGTGACGACCCGAATTTCAAACTGCTGATCCTGCGCGCCGCCGGCCATGGCCCGGAATGGAACGTCAAGGTCAGCGGCAAAGGCATGGTCATCGACCGCGCCGGACAGCCGCCGCTGGCCGTGCCTTATGTTGAAGAGCAACTGGGCGACGGCCGCTTCAACCTCAGCAGCGAAGCCAACAACCAGCGCATCGAGCTGTGGGTCGCACCACAACGTTGCGTCGACAGCAGCACCGGCAGCGTCCAGCACATGAGCGCCGAGTTGCGCATCGACGGCCAGGTCGAGCGCGGCTGCGGGTATTTCGGCGGATCGCGCAACGACTGAGCGTTTTAGCCTCACCGGATCCGGCCTTTGCGGCTTATAATCGCGGCCTTCAAACGCCTTGGCGCAGTTGTGCGCCCCGCGAACCCGGATCCCCGCCATGTTACGAATCACTGAACTCAAGCTGCCAATCGACCATCCCGAAGAAGACCTGCGCGCCGCCATCGTGCAACGCCTGGGCATCGCCAGCGATGATTTGCTCGATTTCACCTTGTTCAAGCGCAGCTACGATGCGCGCAAAAAGTCCTCCGAACTGTGCTTCATCTACACCATCGACCTCAACGTACGCGATGAGGCCAAGGTGTTGGGCAAGTTCGCCGACGACCGAAACGTCAACGTGGCGCCGGATGTCAGCTACAAATTCGTCGGCCAGGCGCCGAGCGACCTGAGCCAGCGCCCGATCGTCGTCGGTTTCGGCCCGTGCGGGATCTTCGCCGGCCTGCTGCTGGCACAGATGGGCTTCAAGCCGATCATCCTCGAACGCGGCACCGAAGTGCGCCAGCGCACCAAGGACACCTGGGGCCTGTGGCGCAAAAGCGTGCTCAACCCCGAGTCCAACGTGCAATTCGGCGAAGGCGGTGCGGGCACGTTCTCCGACGGCAAGCTGTACAGCCAGATCAAGGACCCGAAGTTCCTTGGCCGTAAAGTCCTGCACGAGTTCGTCAAGGCCGGCGCGCCGGAAGAAATCCTCTACGTCAGCAAGCCGCACATCGGTACGTTCCGCCTGACTGGCATGGTCGAGACCATGCGTGAAGAGATCCGCGCGCTGGGCGGCGAAGTGCGCTTCCAGCAGCGCGTCAGCGACGTGCTGATCGAAGACGGCCAACTGGTCGGCGTGCAATTGGCGAGCGGCGAAACCCTGCACTCCAGACATGTGATTCTGGCACTGGGCCACAGCGCCCGTGACACCTTCCGCATGTTGCACAGCCGTGGCGTGTTCATGGAAGCCAAGCCGTTCTCGGTGGGTTTCCGCATCGAACACCCGCAATCGCTGATCGACCGCGCACGACTGGGCAAGTACGCCGGCCATCCGAAACTCGGAGCCGCCGACTACAAACTGGTGCATCACTCCAAAAACGGCCGTTCGGTCTACAGCTTCTGCATGTGCCCGGGCGGCACCGTGGTCGCGGCGACTTCCGAGCCGAACCGGGTGGTCACCAACGGCATGAGCCAGTATTCGCGTAACGAGCGTAACGCCAACTCCGGGATCGTCGTCGGCATCACCCCGGAAGTCGATTATCCGGGCGGCCCGCTGGCGGGGATCGAGTTGCAGGAGCGCCTGGAATCCCATGCGTTCATCCTCGGCGGCAGCGATTACAAGGCCCCGGCGCAATTGGTCGGCGACTTCATCAACGGCACGCCTTCGACCGAACTGGGCGAAGTCGAGCCGTCGTACAAACCCGGCGTAGCGCTGGGTGATCTGGCGTTGGCCTTGCCGGAATTCGCCATCGAAGCGATCCGCGAAGCCCTGCCGGCGTTCGAGAAACAGATTCGCGGTTATTCGTTGCACGACGCCGTGTTGACCGGGATCGAAACCCGTACCTCGTCGCCGCTGCGCATCACGCGTAACGAGTCGTTGCAGAGCATGAACGTCAAGGGCCTGTTCCCGGCCGGCGAAGGTGCGGGTTATGCCGGCGGGATTCTGTCGGCAGGCGTGGACGGGATTCGGATTGCCGAGGCTGTAGCACGCGACATTCTCGGCCTCGAAGCCTGATCAGCATTAGCTGACCCAACACAAAACCCTGTGGGAGCGAGCTTGCTCGCGAAAGCGGTATTTCAGACAACGATGATGTTGAATGAGATGACGCCTTCGCGAGCAGGCTCGCTCCCACATTGGTCTCTGCTCTTGATCAGATGTTTGCGCGCAGGACTGAGTCAGGCAGCGGCTCCCCCCGCTCGGCACTCGCCGCCACCGCTTCGACCAACCCACTCAACTCATACC
>NZ_QAIU01000412.1:9651-14168 GCF_003061205.1 Pseudomonas sp. HMWF006 | reverse complement strand
GACCAGTTGCGCCAGACGCAGGTCGCCGGCACCGAGGGCGGCGAACATGTCTTCGGCGGTTTTCATGTTGGCCTTGTCGGCCAGCTTGTCGAAATCCACCGCCGGCAGACCGAGGCGATTGAGCTCGCGTTCGATCAGGGTTTTACCGGCCGCGACGTTCTGGTCACGAGCCTGCAGCTTGAACCAGTGAACAATCTTCGCCCGCGCCCGCGAGGTGGTGACGTAACCAAGGTTCGGGTTCAGCCAGTCGCGGCTCGGCGTACCGTGCTTGCTGGTGATGATCTCGACCTGTTCACCGGTCTGCAGGCTGTAGTTGAGCGGGACGATCCGGCCGTTGATCTTCGCGCCACGGCAGTTATGGCCGATTTCGGTGTGCACGCGGTAGGCGAAGTCCAGCGGCGTTGCGCCCTTCGGCAAGTCGATGGCGTGACCGTCAGGGGTGAAGATGTAGACCCGGTCCGGCTCGATATCGACCCGCAACTGTTCCGCCAGACCACCAATATCGCCCAGTTCTTCGTGCCACTCGAGGACCTGACGCAGCCAGGAAATTTTCTCTTCGTAGTGGTTCGAACCGGATTTGACGTCAGTGCCCTTGTAGCGCCAGTGCGCGCAGACGCCGAGTTCGGCTTCTTCGTGCATCGAATGCGTACGGATCTGGACTTCCAGCACCTTGCCTTCCGGGCCGATCACCGCGGTGTGCAGCGAGCGGTAGCCGTTCTCTTTCGGGTTGGCGATGTAGTCGTCGAACTCTTTCGGGATGTGCCGCCACAGGGTGTGGACGATGCCGAGCGCGGTGTAGCAGTCGCGCATTTCCGGCACCAGCACGCGCACGGCGCGCACGTCGTAGATCTGGCTGAATTCCAGACCCTTGCGCTGCATTTTGCGCCAGATCGAATAAATGTGTTTGGCCCGGCCACTGATGTCGGCGTCGACGCCGGTGGCCTGCAATTCGTCCTTGAGCTGGGTCATCACGTCGCTGATGAAACGCTCACGGTCCAGCCGCCGCTCATGGAGCAGCTTGGCAATCTGTTTGTATTGGTCGGGTTCCAGGTAACGGAAGGACAAATCCTCCAGTTCCCACTTGATATGACCGATGCCGAGGCGATGCGCGAGCGGCGCATAGATGTCGAAGACTTCCCGGGCGACGCGGTTGCGTTTTTCGTCGTCGGCGGTTTTCACCGCACGGATCGCGCAGGTCCGTTCGGCCAGTTTGATCAGGGCAACGCGCACGTCGTCGACCATCGCGACGAGCATCTTGCGCAGGTTTTCCACCTGCCCTTGCGTGCCCATCACCATCGACTGGCGCGGGCTGAGGCTGGCACTGATGGCCGCCATGCGCTGCACGCCGTCGATCAGTTTGGCCACCACCGGGCCGAAGCGCTGGCTGACGGCCGCGAGCTCGATCTGGCCTTCGCGCACGCCACGGTACAGGACCGCCGCGACCAGCGAATCCTGATCGAGTTTGAGGTCAGCGAGAATTTCGGCGATCTCAAGGCCGGTACTGAAACTGCCGGTGCCTTCGGACCACAGATTCTTCGCGGCGTTGGACTGTTGTTCGGCCTCGCGAGCGAACTCGCAGGCTTCTTTCAAGGCTTCGCGATCCAGTGCCAGATCGACACTGACCGCGTGATCGAGCCAAGCCTCGAGATTGATACTGCCGTCAGTGTTGATCGGCTGGTGTGCTCTCACCTGTACCATCTTGCTTTACCTTCCCTACGACGCAGATTCAATGCGTCAAATCGCTGACCTTCATTGCCCGTTTGCGCTCGCGGGGCTCGAGCGAGCGCTGCCAGGACAGGTCAGACGGATGACGAGCCATCCTGGCTCGCTTCAAATAACGCCATGGCCTCGACATGTGCCGTCTGAGGAAACATATCGAGAATCCCGGCACGTTTTAACCGGTAGCCCTGTTTGATCAATTCGACCGTATCGCGCGCCAGAGTTGCAGGGTTGCACGACACATACACCAACCGCTTCGCGCCCAGGGTCGCAAGCTTGCGCACCACCTCGAAAGCACCGTCACGCGGTGGGTCCAAGAGTACCGCAGAAAAGCCGTTTGCGATCCACTCGGCATCGCTCAAAGGCTGGGATAAATCGGCTTGAAAAAACTTTGTGTTATGCAAATTGTTGCTAGCGGCATTCGCCGCAGCGCGCTCGACCATGGTCTGCACACCTTCGACCGCCACCACTTCCCGCACGCTTTTGGCCAGCGGCAAAGCAAAGTTGCCGAGGCCGCAGAACAGATCCAGCACGCGTTCGTCGCTGCCGGGTTTCAGCCAGTCCAGCGCTTGCGCAACCATCGCTTCGTTGACCCCGGCGTTGACCTGAATGAAATCCCCCGGGCGGTACGCCAGATCCAGATCCCACTGTTCCAGGCGATAGCCCAGCGACTGCGAAGCATCGACCGGTTGCGGCTCGCCTTCGCCATGCAGCCATAATTGCGCCTCATGGAACTGGCAGAAATCCTTGAGGATCGTCAGGTCCGCTTCGGACAACGGCGCCATATGACGCAGCAACACCGCCAGCGCCGAGCCGCTGAACAACTCGACATGCCCCAGCGCCTGCGGTTTGCTCAACCGACGAAGCATCTCCGGCAACCGGGTCATGATTGGTTGCAAGGGCTGTACCAGCACCGGGCATTCGCTGATCGCGACGATGTCCTGACTGCCGGCGGCGCGGAAACCGACTTCGAGTTGCCTGGCCTTCATGTCCCAGCGCACGGCGATGCGGGCGCGACGGCGATAGCCGAATTCAGGTCCGGTCAGCGGTGCTGCCCATTCTTCAGGTTCGACACCGGCAACGCGCGACAATTGCTCGGCAAGCATGCGCTGTTTCAGGGCAAGCTGTTCGCCGTGGGGCAGATGCTGGACGCTGCAGCCACCACAACGACCGGCGTGCGGACAGGGTGCCGGGCGGCGTAATTCGCTGGCCTTGAACACGCGCTCGGTTCGCGCCTCGACCACTTTGCCGTGGGCGCCGAGCACCCGCGCCTCGACCTCTTCACCCGCGAGGGCGCCGAGGACAAACCAGGTGCGGCCTTCGAAAAACGCGATACCGCGACCGTCATTGGCCAGACGCTCGATGGTCAGGCGCTGCTTTTTGCCGGTCGGAATTTGCGCGGCCTTGCTGCCGCCGGTGGGCTGGAAGCGCAGGCCTCTCTCATGCTTGGCCATCAGTTGGGCGCGTCGAAAATGCCGGTCGACAGGTAACGGTCGCCACGGTCGCAAATGATCGCGACGATCACCGCGTTTTCAACTTCTTTGGACAGGCGCAGCATCGCTGCCACCGCACCGCCCGAGGACACGCCGCAGAAGATGCCTTCTTCGCGGGCCAGACGACGGGTGACGTCCTCGGCTTCGCTTTGCGCCATGTCGACGATGCGGTCGACGCGGTCGGCCTGATAAATCTTCGGCAGGTATTCCTGCGGCCAGCGGCGGATGCCGGGAATGGCCGAGCCTTCCATCGGTTGCAGACCGACGATCTGCACGTTGTCGTTCTGCTCTTTCAAGTAGCGCGACACGCCCATGATGGTCCCGGTGGTGCCCATCGAACTGACGAAATGGGTGATGGTGCCCTGGGTCTGGCGCCAGATTTCCGGACCGGTGGTGGTGTAGTGCGCTTCAGGATTGTCGCCGTTGGCGAACTGATCGAGCACCTTGCCACGGCCTTCAGCTTCCATGCGCTGAGCGAGGTCGCGGGCGCCTTCCATGCCTTCTTCCTGGCTGACCAGAATCAGCTCGGCACCGTAGGCGGTCATCGCCGCCTTGCGTTCGGCACTGGAGTTGTCCGGCATGATCAGGATCATCTTGTAACCCTTGATCGCGGCGGCCATCGCCAGGGCGATCCCGGTGTTGCCCGAGGTCGCTTCGATCAGCGTGTCGCCGGCGTGAATCTGCCCGCGCAACTCGGCGCGGGTGATCATCGACAGCGCCGGACGGTCCTTGACCGAACCCGCCGGGTTGTTCCCTTCGAGCTTGAGCAAAAGGGTATTGCTGGTGGCGCCAGGCAGGCGCTGCAAACGAACCAGCGGAGTGTTGCCGACGCAATCGGCGATGGTTGGGTACTGCAAGGTCATGGCGTATTCGCAATCCAGACGTGCGGGGGCGCCTATCATACCGGCAAACCTGCGCAGGCCATATCACGCAAAGTGCGGTGCTTATGGTTTATGGGAATAAGGGATTGAAAGTCGCACCAGTGGTGCGACTTTTGCCGTGGGTCACCTTAGTGGGCGGTGACGCGTATGGCCTCTTCGCGAGCAGGCTCGCTCCCACAGGGGGATCAGCGTTGATCACACAATCTGCGGCGAACCGGGTTCAACTGTGGGAGCGAGCCTGCTCGCGAGGGCGTCAGTCGGCCCAACACCGTCATCAGCCACCAAGCGCAAATTCAAGCGCAACCCCGCCCCGCTGTTCTCCGCCCAAATACTTGCGCCCTGGCGCTGCACGGCATTGCGCGCGATGCTCAACCCCAAGCCAAATCCACCGTCTCCGGGCCGCGAGCCGTCGAGGCGGGTGAAC
>NZ_QAIU01000412.1:6957-9639 GCF_003061205.1 Pseudomonas sp. HMWF006 | reverse complement strand
CCCTTCCGCCACTCCGCCGCCCTGATCCTCCAGCCACAAATGCCAGTAATCGCCGTCACGCCGTCCGTCGAGGCGCACGATGCCGCCCTCGGGCGAATGTCGAATGGCATTGCGCAGGATGTTCTCCAACGCCTGCGCCAAGGTGTTGAGGTTGCCGCGCACCCAGCACGACGACGGCACCGCACACTGCAATTGCAGGCTCGGCCAGCCGCTTTCATAACAGGCGTTATCCGTGAGCATTTCCCACAGGGCCTGAATCTGGATCGCCTCGTCGGGCAACGGCGTGCGGTCGGTGTCGAGCCAGGCCAATTGCAAGGTGTCCTCGACCAGCCGCTGCATGCCGTCGACTTCACGGCCGATGCGTTCGCGCAGTTGCCGCAGATCCTGCTCGCTTTCGCTGGCCACACGCAGCCGGCTCAAAGGCGTGCGCAACTCATGGGACAAATCGCGCAACAGTTGCTGCTGCAAGGCAACGGTCGATTGCAGGCGCTCGGCCATCGAGTCGAAGGCGCGGGCCAGTTCACCGAGTTCGTCCGGCCGCTGGGTGATGCCGCTCGACAGCCGCACATTCAGTTGATCGGCGCGCCAGGCGTTGGCCTGTTCGCGCAGGTTGTTCAGCGGCACCACCAGCAGGCGATACAGGCCGACGCACAGCAATAATGTGAACAGTCCAGGGATCACGCCGTTGGTGATCACCCGCCAGAACACCCGGTACTTCCCCGGCAAAAAACGTTCGGGCAGTTCAATCACTAAACTGCCGGTAGCAGGATCATGGGGAAACGGCACGCGCAACCACGGTCGCCCCTGCTTGTGGATTGGCCAGTCAAGCCCGCGCAAAAACGTCAGGCGCTGCACTTCCTGATCATTCAACGGTTCGCTGCTCAGCGACTGCAAGTTGCGGTCGATCACGCCAACCCAAGCGGCCTCACGCAATTCCATGCTCTGCAACCAGCTATCAATACCGTCACGCTGACCGCGCTGCCAGGCCCGTTCGGCCTCAGCCGCATACCGGGTAAGCGTGCCGCGCGCCTCGTCGGAGAGAAACTGGTTGCGCTCCTCCATGTAGCGGCCCCATGACCAGCTCAGCCAGATCATCAGCAGACAGAACGCGACCAGCAGACACGCCAGTTTCCAGAACAGCGAATGGCGCCCCGGCAATTCAGAGCGCTTCATCGGCACGGCCACTCAATACGTAGCCCTTGCCCCACACCGTGCGCACTTCCCGCTCGGTGTAGCCGATGGCCTTGAGTTTGCGGCGGATCTGGCTGATGTGCATGTCGAGGCTGCGATCGTGCGCCGCATAGCCGCGTTGCAGAACGTGCTGATAAAGGAAGGCCTTGCTCAAGACTTCCTCGTCATTGCGCTCGAGGGTTTCCAGCAAGCGGAATTCGCTGCGGGTCAGGCCGGCCGCCTGGTCGCGGAAAAACACCTCGCACTGTGCGTCGTCGAAGCGCAGGGCTCCCGTGGTCAGCGGCGTTGCAAGCGCCGGCGGACGCCGATCAAGGGCCACCCGTCGCAGGATCGCTTCGATGCGCACGTGCAACTCGGCAATGCTGAACGGCTTGGGCAAATAATCATCGGCGCCCAGACGAAAACCACTGATGCGATCCGCCTCGGCGCCCAGCGCCGACATCAGTAACACCGGCGTCGAATGGCTCTGGCGCAATTGCGTCAGCACATTCAGTCCGTCCAGCCCGGGCAACAGAATGTCCATCAACACCACGTCGAACGGCTGGCGTCGGGCGATGCTCAGGCCCTCCTGGCCGTTCTGGCACCAGGTCACCTGAAAGCCGCTGCGGCCCAGCTGTTCGTGAACGTAGGCGCCGAGGACCGGATCGTCTTCGATGGAAAGAATGCGCGGCTGGCCAACGGAAACAGGAGTCATGAGTATCTGCAAGTCATTCTCAGTTGAGCGGCGATTATTCAAGATTGCCGGGCGTGGGGCAACACAAGCTTGACCTGCCGGACAAACGCGCACCGGCGCGACGACCGATGGCGCGCGCATTTTTCCGGAGATTGCCCGCGAGCAAATCGCTACACTGCGCCCATGTCGCGTGCCGGATGCACGCATGAGTCAACGGATCAGCGGGATGCAGGAGATGGGCGTGCTCAAGAAACTGGGAATCAAAGGTCGCGTGTTGTTGCTGACCCTGTTGCCGACCAGCCTGATGGCGTTGGTGCTGGGCGGTTACTTCACCTGGACGCAACAGTCCGACTTGCAGACCCAATTGATGCAGCGCGGCGAAATGATCGCCGAGCAACTGGCGCCGCTGGTCGCCCCCGCCATGGGCCATGGCAACAACGACCTGCTCGAACGCATCGCCACCCAATCCCTCGAACAACCGGACGTGCGCGCGGTAACCTTTCTGGCGCCGGATCGCTCGCCGCTGGCCCACGCCGGCCCGACCATGCTCAATCAGGCCCCCACCGGCGACAGCACGCAGTTGCAACGGCGCAGTGGCAATGACGCGACCCGCTACCTGATGCCGGTCTTCGGCAAACACCGCAACCTCGCCGGCGAACTGATTCCAGCCGAATCCGACCGGTTGCTCGGCTGGGTCGAACTGGAGTTGTCGCACACCGGCATGCTGCTGCGCGGATATCGCAGCCTGTTCGCCAGCCTGTTGCTGATCGCCGCCGGCCTGGCCGGTGCCGCCCTGCTCGCCGTGCGCATGGGCCGCA
>NZ_QAIU01000412.1:5716-6947 GCF_003061205.1 Pseudomonas sp. HMWF006 | reverse complement strand
GATCAAGCAAGCCGTCGCGCAACTCAAGGACGGCCATCTGGAAACCCGCCTGCCGCCCCTCGGCAGTCAGGAACTGGACGAACTGGCCTCAGGCATCAACCGCATGGCCGGCACCCTGCAGAACGCCCGCGAAGAATTGCAGCACAGCGTCGATCAGGCCACCGAAGACGTGCGCCAGAACCTGGAAACCATCGAAATCCAGAACATCGAACTGGATCTGGCGCGTAAAGAAGCACTGGAAGCGAGCCGGATCAAATCCGAATTTCTCGCCAACATGAGCCATGAAATCCGCACGCCGCTCAACGGTATTCTCGGCTTCACCCACCTGTTGCAGAAAAGCGAACTGACCCCGCGCCAGCTCGACTACCTGGGCACCATCGAAAAATCCGCCGACAGCCTGCTCGGGATCATCAACGAGATCCTCGATTTCTCGAAGATCGAGGCCGGCAAACTGGTGCTCGACCATATCCCGTTCAACCTGCGCGATCTGTTACAGGACACCCTGACGATTCTGGCCCCGGCCGCCCACGCCAAGCAGTTGGAACTGGTCAGTCTGGTCTATCGCGACACGCCGTTGTCGCTGGTCGGTGACCCTCTGCGACTCAAACAGATCCTCACCAACCTGGTCAGCAACGCGATCAAGTTCACCCGCGAAGGCACCATCGTCGCCCGGGCCATGCTCGAGGACGAACACGAAGACAGCGTGCAACTGCGCATCAGCATTCAGGACACCGGCATCGGCCTGTCGAATCAGGATGTGCGCGCGTTGTTTCAGGCCTTCAGCCAGGCCGACAATTCGCTGTCGCGGCAACCCGGCGGCACGGGCCTGGGGCTGGTGATTTCCAAGCGCCTGATCGAGCAGATGGGCGGTGAAATCGGGGTCGACAGCACGCCGGGCGAAGGGTCGGAGTTCTGGATCAGCCTGAGCTTGCCGAAAACCCGCGACGATGCCGAAGACCTGCCTTCGGCGCCGCTGCTCGGTCGGCGCGTCGCCTTGCTGGAAAGCCATGAACTGGCGCGCCAGGCGTTGCAGCATCAACTGGAAGACTGCGGCCTCGACGTCACGACCTTCAATACCCTGGAAACCCTGACCAATGGCGTCACCGGGGCCCACCAGACCGATCAGGCGATTGATCTGGCGGTGCTCGGCATCACCAGCAGCGACATGCTGCCGGAACGCCTGAACCAGCATGTCTGGGACCTCGAGCACCTGGGCTGCAAAGTGCTGGTG
>NZ_QAIU01000412.1:0-5706 GCF_003061205.1 Pseudomonas sp. HMWF006 | reverse complement strand
GCCAGTTGCAGGCCAAACCGGCCTGCACGCGCAAGCTGCGCCGGGCGCTGTCGGATCTGGCCAACCCGCGCCAGCCGCGCAATGAGCCGGGCGAGCCGCTGTCGAGTCGCGCGCCGAAAGTGCTGTGTGTCGATGACAATCCGGCCAACCTGCTGCTGGTGCAGACCCTGCTCGAAGACATGGGCGCCAAGGTGCTCGCGGTGGAAAGCGGCTACGCGGCGGTGAAAGCGGTACAGGCCGAGTCCTTCGACCTGGTGTTGATGGACGTGCAGATGCCCGGCATGGACGGACGCCAGAGCACCGAAGCCATCCGCCAGTGGGAAAGCGAACGGCACTGCACCCCGCTGCCGATCGTCGCCCTCACGGCCCACGCCATGGCCAACGAGAAACGTGCGCTGCTGCAAAGCGGCATGGATGACTACCTGACCAAACCGATCAGCGAGCGGCAACTGGCGCAAGTGGTGCTGAAGTGGACCGGCCTGGCCCTGCGCAATCATGGACCGGAGCGGGTCAGCGACAGCGCCGCGGCGAACAATGAACTGCCGGTGCTCGATCACGAAGAAGGTCTGCGCCTGGCCGCGGGCAAGGCGGATCTGGCGGCAGACATGCTGGCCATGCTCCTGGCTTCGCTGGAAGCCGACCGCGAGGCCATTCGTGCAGCGTGTGAAAGCCGTGACCAGAACGCCCTGATCGAACGCGTCCATCGCCTGCACGGCGCCACCCGTTACTGCGGCGTGCCGCAATTGCGCGCGGCCTGCCAACGCAGCGAAACCCTGCTCAAACAAGGCGACCCCAAAGCCGTGGCGGCGCTGGAAGAACTGGAGCGGGCGATCAATCGCCTCGCCGCTCAAGCGAGGATCAGCGCCTGATCCACGACAATGCCGATGCCGCGCGCTCACGCTAAGGTAGTGGCAGGTCGACACTGACCGGCCACGCTGCTCCAGGAGGAATTCATGCGCACGATTGTTTTCAGCAGCCAGACCTACGACCGCGAGAGTTTTCTCGCCGCCACCTGTCCGGCCGGCCTTGAGCTGCACTTTCAAGCAGCCCGGCTGAGCCTCGATACGGCGGCCCTGGCCGAACATCACGAGGTGGTCTGCGCCTTTATCAATGACGATCTCAGTGCACCGGTGCTGGAACGCCTGGCCGCCGGCGGCACACGGCTGATCGCCTTGCGCTCGGCCGGTTACAACCATGTCGATCTGGTCGCGGCGAAACGCCTGGGCCTGTCGGTGGTGCGCGTCCCGGCCTACTCGCCACATGCGGTGGCCGAGCACGCGGTGGCACTGATCCTCGCGCTCAACCGGCGTTTGCACCGTGCCTATAACCGCACCCGCGAAGGTGATTTCAGCCTGCACGGCCTGACCGGTTTCGATCTGGTCGGTAAAACGGTCGGTGTGGTCGGCACCGGGCAGATCGGCGCGACCTTCGCGAAAATCATGCATGGCTTCGGCTGTGAACTGCTGGCTTACGATCCCTTTCCCAATCCCGCCGTGCTGGCGTTGGGCGCGCGTTATCAGCCTGCACTGCCCGCTCAACGAGCAAAGCAGGCACTTGATCAACCGAGACTCACTGGCGCACATGCAAGCGGGCGCCATGCTCATCAACACCGGACGCGGCGGTCTGGTGGACACGCCGGCGCTGATCGACGCATTGAAGGACGGTCAACTGGGCTATCTGGGGCTGGATGTCTATGAGGAGGAAGCGCAGCTGTTTTTCGAGGACCGTTCCGACCTGCCGTTGCAGGACGATGTGCTGGCGCGTCTGCTGACGTTTCCCAACGTGATCGTCACGGCGCATCAGGCGTTTCTGACCCATGAAGCGCTGGGCGCGATCGCGGCGACGACCTTGCACAACATCGCGACCTGGGCGGCAGGATCGCCGCAGAACCAGGTCGAAGGTTAAGGGTTATTTCGGCGAGAGCGAGGACGCCAGAATCAGCAGGCCCAGCCAGCCGAAACCGAACAGCCGCTGTTTCGCCGAATGGCCGTTGCGCAGCAGGAACCAGACGAACACCATCGGCAGCAGAAACACCATGATCTTCAGCCAGCCTTCCACCGGACGGCTGCCGTCGGCATTGACGGGAGCCTCCACCGCTTGCGCGGCTTGCTGGCGACGGCGACGCCCCGCGGCGGCCGGCATCACTTTCGGTAGCGGCTCGGCGACCGGAGGCACGGCAGCAGCCTCGGGGACTGCCCGGTTGCGCGGCAGGCTACCGAACGAAATTGTCGATGCCTGCGCCGGCCCCGCTTGCACGTGCGCCTGTACCGGTTGCTCCGCCATCGGAGCCCCGCAATGAATGCACGCCAGGGCTTCGGAGCTGATGCTCCGCTTGCATTCATAACATTCGATCAGCGCCATGTTCCGTTCCTTCAGAGTCGAGGGCGGCAGTTTGCCATGAGCGTCGGTCGATTTGAACCGGATCGAAGGTCGCACGCGTGCACCATTCTGCAATCGAGCCCGTGCTAGCATGTCGCGCATATTTGGAGGACCCATGGTCGAACACGATTTCCGCTACACCCTTATGAACCCGCAACACACCCTCACCGAATGCCGCGCCCTCGTACCCGGCCGCTATCAGGTTACCGGCAACGGTGGCTCGATCCGCATCGGCGATACCCTGTTGGTGACCCTCAAAGGCAGCAAGGACTTGTCCATGCGCCTGACCGTTGAGACCGTGCGCCACCTGATCAACCCGCCGGGTCAATGGACCGCGATGACCACGGGCCCGGTGTTCGGCGAACTGGCGATTCACACCTGGCAGGTCAACTGCGACAGCTGCGCCAAAGAGCTGAGCTTCGAATTCGCCGTGGACGCCAAACTGGGCAAGGCCGCCGAGCAACCGGCCGCCACGGCGCGCATCGCCGAGCTGGGCTGGAAAGCCGTCGGCGACAAGCACCTGTGCCCGAAATGCCAGGAGCCCGCGTGATGAAAGGCCTGGCCCTGACTGCGCTGATCGGTGCAGGCCTGGTTGGCTGCGCCGCGGAGCCTGTGCAGTTGCAGCAGAACCGCAGCTACATTCTGGAGTGGATCGGCGAGCGACCATTGATGGATTACAGCCATCTGACCGTGACCCTCGGCGACGATGGTCGCGCGTATGGCAATGGCGGCTGCAATCACTGGTTCGCGCCGTACACCCTCGACGGCGACAAGCTGAGCTTCGGCAAAATCGGCAAGACCCGCAAACTCTGCGCACCTGCGTTGATGGAGCAGGAACAACGCTTCCTGCAGGCGCTGCAAGGCGTCGAACGCTGGGACGTCTCGCCGATCGAGCAGATGCGTTTCTGGCCGGCTGAAGGCAAGCCATTGCGCTGGTGGCTGGAAGAGGGTTAACCCTCAGGCCGCCAAAGCCCTCACCCTAACCCTCTCCCAGAGGGAGAGGGGACTGATTGGGGGATATTGAAGAGGTACGCCGACCTGAAAGGCCTTCACCGAATCCATAATCGACTGGACCTTGCTTTGGCGAACCCATAATCGACTGGATTTTCCTTTGGCGAACCCATAATCGACTGGATCTTGCTTTGGCGAATCTACAATCGGCTCGATCTCTCAGGTCGGTGTAGCTCGTAAGACACCTCGGTCGGCCCCCTCTCCCTCCGGGAGAGGGCTGGGGTGAGGGGCTTTTGACGTTACTTGGTCGCTTGTAGCGCCTCAAGCTTCGCCATCACCCCCGCCGCCGTCTGCTCGCCCATCAACTGCTCACGCACCTTGCCCTCGTTGTCGATGATGTAGGTCACCGGCAAAGCCTCACTGCGCGGCACGTCGAACAGGTCCGCCGGATCCTGCGCCAGCACGGTGAACTTGATGCCCAGCTTCTCGCTGGCAGACTTGAGATCCTCGCCCTGCACGTTGTCGAAGTTGACCCCGAACACGCCGATGTTCTTGCCTTTCAGCTCCTCAGCCAGATGATTGAGTTCCGGAATTTCCGTGCGGCACGGACCGCACCATTCAGCCCAGTAGTTGAGCACCACCCATTGTTTGTCCAAACGCTCGGACGCGACTTTCTGGCCGTTCTGGTCGATCCCGTAATCATTGCCGCAGCCCCCCAGCATCAACGCCCCGATCATCGTCAATGCCGCTGCCAATCGCCGTGTCATGTCATGTTCCCTGGTCAAAAATTGAATGCGCCTGCGACCCAACGCCTCTGACGGTTCTGGATTGCGCGCTGCACAGTTAGAATAGACGCCACTTTACGCCAGAAGCGACCCGCCATGACCGATCTGACGCTTTATCACAATCCGCGCTGCTCGAAATCCCGCGGCGCACTGGAGCTTCTCGAAGCCCGCGGCCTGACCCCGAATGTCGTGCGTTACCTGGAAACCCCGCTGAACGCGGCGCAAATCAAGGCCCTGCTCGGCAAGCTCGGGATCAGCGCACGCCAGTTGCTGCGCACCGGGGAAGATGAATACAAAATGCTTCAGCTGGCCGACACGAACCTCAGCGAAGCGCAATTGATCGCCGCCATCGCCGAACATCCGAAGCTGATGGAGCGACCGATTCTCGAAGTCGGCGACAAGGCCGTGATCGGTCGTCCGCCGGAGCAGATCCTGGAGTTGCTGCCGTGAGCGCGCCGTACATTCTGGTGTTGTATTACAGCCGCAGCGGCTCGACCAACGAGATGGCCCGGCAGATTGCTCGCGGTGTCGAGCAGGCCGGCCTCGAAGCGCGTCTGCGCACCGTGCCGGCGATCTCCACCGAGTGTGAAGCGGTGGCCCCGGACATTCCCGACGAAGGTGCGCTCTACGCCACCCTCGATGACCTGAAGAACTGCGCCGGCCTGGCCTTGGGCAGCCCGACCCGCTTCGGCAACATGGCCGCGCCGTTGAAGTACTTCCTCGACGGCACCAGCAACCTGTGGCTGACCGGTGCACTGGTGGGCAAACCGGCCGGCGTGTTCACCTCCACCGCCAGCCTGCACGGCGGCCAAGAAACCACTCTGCTGTCGATGATGCTGCCGCTGTTGCACCACGGCATGCTGATCACCGGCCTGCCGTACAGCGAGTCGGCGCTGCTGGAAACCCAGGGCGGCGGTACGCCTTACGGCGCCAGCCATCACGCCGGGGCGGACGGTAAAAAAGGCCTCGATCAGCACGAAATGGCACTGTGTCGTGCGTTGGGCCTGCGCCTGGCCAAGACCGCACAAAAACTGGAGGGCTGAGGGTGGCGAAGAAGCCGAAAGTCCTGCCCTCCGTCGAGTGGCTCGAACCCCGCGTCAAGGCAATGCGGATCATCAGCCTGCTGTGCTTCTTCGGCCTCGCCGGGCTGCTCGCCGCTTACTACCTGGTGTTCGCCGACCTGCACGGCGCCCGACCGTGGGTGATTCTGCTGGTCGAGCTGATCCCGTGGATCGTTCTCGCCCCGGCGATGATCATGGGCAGCGCCCGCGGGCATTCGTGGATGTGCTTTGTGGTGAACCTGTATTTCATCAAGGGCGCACTGGCGGCCTATGACCCGAGCCGCCAGCTGTTTGGCGTGTTGGAGATGGTCGCCAGCCTGGCGCTGTTCTGTTCGGCGCTGCTGTATGTGCGGTGGCGATATCAGTTGAATCGCAAACTGGCGGGTGAAGGCGAAGTCTCCGTCGCCTGACAAACCGCTATCGCTGGCAAGCCAGCTCCCACAGGTTTCTGTGTCGATCACAAAGTTGTGTTTCAACACAGGCCCTGTGGTAGCTGGCTTGCCAGCGATTAGAGCGACGCGGTCTTAATG
>NZ_QAIU01000411.1:7343-9008 GCF_003061205.1 Pseudomonas sp. HMWF006 | reverse complement strand
GGACTTTTTCGCCATTCACTTCATGCTCTTCGAGCCAGACGATGTCGTGCGTCAGCGCCGCGACTTGCTGCGAGGTGAGGCCGACGCCGACCGACAGGTTTAGCGCGTCCTTGCTGGCGATGGCGTTGTTCATCAGGTACTTGAACATGCCCTCATTGGAGGTTTGGCCGTCGAGGAAAGCCTGGCCGGTGCGGGCGGTGACGGCTTGCTGGATCAGGCGTTGTTCGTAGAGTCCATCGCCCAGGCGTTTGGCGCTCAGATCGGGGTTGTAGCCGAGTTTGTCGAGCAGGTAGTCGGAACTCATGAACGACTTGAGGTTGGTGAGTGCCGGGTTGGTTTCGATCAGGTATTTGTGTGGGTTGGACGGTACCTTGGTGTCGGGCAAGCCAGTGACGCGGGTGACCGGACGAGTGCCAGTCAACTCCTTCGTATCGTCGCCCGGGTTGGTCATGCCTGGACCGGCAGGGTTGACCGGGACGCTGGCGTCAATAGCACTGGCGGCAGCCTTAGACACGCTCGGCTTAGGTTTGAACGTATCGACGATGCGCGTGCTGTCGGACACGGCAGCCGGCGCATCGACGAACAGGTTGCGCGGCCCGCCGCTGGTGGCAGCGACCGTGTGATCCTGGGTTTTGACCTTTTCACTGCCAACCGTCCACGTCGGTGCCGGCCCGATGTTTGCGGGTGACACGGTGTCGCTCGTGCCCTCATTGCTCAAACGAAACAAACCGTTCTCGCCCGTCGGCAGAGCGAATCCCGGCAGGCTCAGCGGATTGACTTGCTGTTGTGCGAGATCGGGCGGCAGCTGGCTATTGATGCGCACAACGACGGTGCCGCTGTTTCCGACCGAGGTATCGGCAACTTTATTGGTGCCACCGGTTGAGCTGTAGTCCTGATGGATAACACTGTTTTCAACTTCGCGGGTGGCGGTGATCGAGACTTTGCCGCCCGCCTGAATCACTGCGTTGCGCGAGTTGTTGGTATCAGCTGCACCGGTGCTGTTAACCGGGTTTTCGACTGCAACGCGGCTCTCGTAAGGCGCCAGTTCGCTCGGTAATGCCAGCAGATTATTCGGGTCATACATCGATGGCGTTGACGTTTCAAAGCCCGCGCTGAATCCAGACATGGCCCGGCCATATTTACGACTACCGACGTTTTCGCCTGTCTCGGCGTCAACGATGACGATGCCATTGCCCACGGTTTTGGCGATCGCTTTACGGATCAGGCCTTCCGGCGCGATGACGTAGTACACAAACGGGAAATCGGGGTTGTTGCGCTGGTTGTACGGCATGATCACGTCGGCCATGAATTGCGCCGTGGAGCCAGTGCCCATCTCGAAGTTGTACTGACGCGTGACTTCGACGGTGCCGCTCTTGGCACCGATATTCTTCAAGCTGTCGGCGGTGATGCTGATGTTGCCGCCCGCCGCTAGCGTACTTTTGCTGTTGAGGAAGGTGCCGCCAGTGAACGTAAAATCCTTGCCTACGTTGAACACCGCCGAAGCGCTGGTATCGGTGTCGAAGAATTGATAAGTCTCGCGGCTGGCGAGGAAGTTATTAAAGGTGCCGCCAACGCAGTCACCACACGTCGCCGCGATGAACCCGGAAATGAGCTTGCGCTCAACCGACGCCGTCGGCCCTTCCGTACGGTTTTCAAACACATCGG
>NZ_QAIU01000411.1:0-7333 GCF_003061205.1 Pseudomonas sp. HMWF006 | reverse complement strand
GTACACCCCCGCTGCCCGTGCCGCGCCGGCGTACCCGCCGATCACCACATCACCCAGACCGTAGAAATCACCGTGCTGGTTGGTCAGCGTGCTGACGCCGAGGGTCATGTTATTGCCGCTGAAAATCAGCCCGCGATCGTTGAGCAACGAAGGCGTGTTGATGATGAGGTTCTGCGCCGCCCCCAAGGTGCCGTAGTTGGCAACAATGCCTGCGTTGATCGTCAGGTCTTCGCTGGAGGTCATGCGCCCGGCGTTGCTGAGCTGGCCGCCGATATTGAGAGTCGACGCGGCACCCACCGCGAAACTGCCGCCCGCCGCGACGTTCATCTGCGCGGCGGAAAGGTAAGCGCCGCGCTGACTGGTCAAGCGGCCGCTGCCGGCGTAGGTTCCGCCGATTTGCATATCGAGGATGCCATCACTGGCGATCAAGCCATCGTTGCTCCAGTTGCCGCCCCGGATCTGCAGGGAATCGGAAGCCAGCAATTTGCCGCTGGCTGTCTGGCTGAATTGGCCGACATTGACGTTCAGGCGACCGGCCTGAATGACGTTGGAGTTGCTCCAGCTGTCGGCGTTGAGTTCCAGCAGCCCACCGGTGACGATGCTGCCGCCGGCGCCGATGACATTGGCGGTAGAGATGTCGAACTTGCCGCTCCCGACGTGGTTGAGTTGCCCGCCGGCATTGAGGAGGCCGCCGACAGCCAGGGTCATGTCGGCGTTGGCGGTTTCCAGCACGCCGTTGCGGTTGTCGAGCAAACCGCCGATCTGGAACAGGGTTTTGCCGGTGTTGCTTAGCGAACGCAGACGGCCGTTCTGGTTGTCGACGCTGGCAGCTTTTACGCTCAGTTGGCTATCGCTTTCGATGACACCCGTGCCGTTGCGTAACGCACCACTGAGACCGAAGTCGATATGGTTGGCAGCGATCTGCCCGCCAGCGTTTTCCAAATTTGTACCGGTGACGCCCAGCAACCCTTTCGAATACAGCACGCCACTGCTGTTATCCAGTGCCGCCGTGGTAATGCTGCTGTCGGCCGACTGCGCGGAAATCCGCCCGCCGTTGTTGTTCAGGCCCGCCAATGCATTAAGCGTCAGGCTCTGCGCCTGAATGATGCCGCCCTGACGGTTATTGTTCAGGTCGAAGCCATTGCGCAGCACGCCAACGGTGCGTGCTTCCAGTGCGCCTTTGATACTGGACAGCGTGCCGCCACGGTTATCGATGTTGGCCGCTTTGACAACGACATTGCCGCTTTGCGCGATGACCTTGCCGCTCTGGTTGTCGAAGTCACCGCTGACTTCGAGGGTCAACGCGCCTTCGCTCTGGATCGAACCTTTACTATTGCGCAGGCTGACCGCGTTCAATTGCACGCCGGCCTTCTGGCTGTAGATCAGACCGTCGGCGCTGTTGTTGACGGCGCCCGTTGCGGTGATCTGCAATTGGTCATTCGCCGCGACGGTGCCCTTGTTGCTGTTGTCCAGAGAATCGGTGTGCGCTTCCAGTATTTTCTGGCTGGCGATCTGGCCTTTTTGATTGCGCAGATCGGTGACGCCCGTGATCAACATCGCGCCGCTACTCGCCAGTTTGCCGGCGTTGTTGTTCAGTTCTCCGCTCAGGTTGAGGGTGATCGCAGCGTTACTGGCGATCTGGCCGCCGTTATTGTCCAGACCTGTGGCCGTAGCGGTGAACGCCTGTTCGGCATTGATTGAGCCGCCGGCATTGGTGAAAGCTGTGCTGACGACATCCAGTGCCGCACCGCTGTAAATCAGGCCTTGGCTGTTATTGAGCGCACCGCCCAGCGTCAGGGTTTGCCATGCGCCACTGCTCAGATTGCCTTTGTTGCTGTTGTCGAGACTGTCCGCCTTGAGGTGAAGATTGCCTTGGGCGACTACAGCCCCCGCGTCGCTGTTAAGCAGCGCATTTTTGAGATCGACCGAGACATCGGCGAACTTGCTGGAGAGCGTGCCGCTGTTGCGGTTGTCCAGGCTGTCGGCGTTGACGGTGAGTCCTTGCCAACCGGAGATCAGGCCTTTCTGGTTGACCAGCTCGGTGCCACGCAACAGCAGTTTTTCACCGCTGATGATTTTGCCGGCGCTGTTGTTCACGGCTCGGGCAATCAACTCGAAACCGAGCTTGCTGGAAATCTCACCACTCTGGTTGTTCACGTCACGCAGGCGCTTGAGCGTCAATGGCCCTTGCGCCGTGAGCACGCCGCGCTGGTTGTCGAGATCGCCATTGGCCAGATCGAGAGTGACGGCTTTGTCACCCACCAGGCGTCCGCCGTTCTGGGTCAGGGATGTCAGCTTCAGATCAATGTCACCGCTGGCGGAAACTTCGCCGCCGTCGCTGGAGTCCAGTCCGGTGGCGGCCAGCGTCAGGTTGCCTTGGCTGTTGATCAGACCGCTATCGCGGTTGTTCAAATCGGCGCTGGTGATCTCGAGAGATTGCGCCGCGCTGATCAGGCCTTTGGTGTCATTGCGCAGCAGACCGTCAACGGTCAGGCCGAGGTCGCCACGGCTGACCAGGTTGCCGCCGCTGTTGTTCAGGCTGGCAGCGCGCGCGTCGATGGCGGCTGCGCCGATCATGCCTTTAACGTTGTCCAGTGCGGCCGCGATGCGCAGGGTCAGGCCCTGATTGCTCAGGAGTTTGCCGTTGCTGTTGGCGAGGCTTTGCGCGTTCAGGGTGAACGCTTCGGCGCTGGAAATTGTGCCGCCCTGGTTGTTGACGCCGTTGAGTTGCTTGAGCAGCAGTGTGCCCGGCGCGTTGATCAAACCGCCGATGTTGTTCAACTGGCCGTGGTTCAGGTCCAGGCTTAGCTGCGTGTTGCTGAACAGCTTGCCGCCCTGTTGATCAAACCCGCTGACCGAAGCCGTCAGCGCGTTCTGACTGCCGATGCTGCCATCGCCACTGTTAGTGACCTGGCCGGCAGTGAGGTTCAGGGTGTCGGCGCTGCTCAGTCGACCGTTGCTGTTATCAAAGGCGTCGGTGGTGACCGTGACGGCACCTTTACCGCTGAGCGTGCCCTTTTGACGGTTGTCGAGGCTGGCGCTGTTCAGTACCAGCGCGCCGTCGGTGACGATCTGGCCGCCCTGATTGTCGATGCTGGCGTCGCTGTCCAGCATCAAGTCCGCTGCACTGGACAGACTGCCTTTTACGTTGGTCAGTTTCGCGTTGTTGACCGTCAGCGTGCCTTCGCTGCTGACCTTGCCCGAAGTGTTATCAAAGGCGCCGGTGAGGTTCAACAGCATGCCTTGCTGACTGAGCAATTCGCCGTCGCTGTTAATCAGCGAGCGCCCCTGCAGATTGAACTGCGAGCCCGCATTGATCAGGCCTTTGGTGCGGTTGAGCACTTCATCGACGGTCAGCGTCAGGGCGGTGCCGGTGAAGATTTTGCCGCCGTCGCTGTTATCGAGTTTTTTGCCCGTAATCTGCAAATCGCCGTTGCTGCTGACCTCACCGCCACGGTTGTCCAGGTCAGCGACGGTCAGGGTCATGTCTTTGCTTGAGCCCAGCAGACCGTTCTGCCGATTATCGAACTGATCGGCTTCCAGTTTGAGGACGCCGGTGGCGATCAACTGACCATTCTGGTTGTTGACGGTTTTTGCCTGCACGCTGGCATCGACCTTGCCGGCGATATTGCCTTCACGGTTGTCCAGTTCGTCAGCAGTAACGGTCAGTTGGCCGTCAGCGATGACCGTGCCGAGTTGGTTATCCAGGGTCTTTTCGGTGGTGAGCAACAACTCGGCGCGACTGCTGATCAGACCTTCGTGGTTGTCCAGACTGCCGCTGTGGCTGTCCAGCGAGGCGGCGGAGATGACGCCTTTGAGGTTGTTCAATGCCGCCGCAATGCGCAACGTCAGGCCCTGCTGACTGAGCAGTTTGCCGTTGCTGTTGTCGAGATCATGCGCGGCGAGCAAGAAGGCTTGCTGACTGGAAATTTCCCCGCCCTGGTTGCTCACGCCGTTGAGGTTTTTCAGCAGCAGCGTGCCGGGGGCATTGATCAAACCGTTCTGGTTGTTCAACTGGCCATTGTTCAGATCGAGGGTCAGATCAGTCTTGCTGAACAGCTCACCGCCCTGTTGATCCAGCCCGGTGAGCGAAACATCCAGCGCCTGCTGGCTGGCGATGCGGCCGGTGGCGTTGTTGACCTGCCCTGACTTGAGCGTCAGCGCCGCTCCGCTGGAAAGTTTGCCACCCTGGCTGTTGTCAAATCCGCCGGTCTCGACCCGGCTGTTGCCTTGGCCGTAGATCACACCTTTGCGGCTGTTATCAAGACTGCCGCTGTTGACGGTCAGCAGGCTGTCGCTGCTGATAGAACCGGCCTGATTAAGCAAAGCGCCAGTGCTGGAAAGTTTCAGGTTGCCGGCACTGCCGAGGCTGCCATTGCTGTTGTCGATGCGCGCAGCATTGACGGTCAGCGTGCCGTCGCTGCTGATCGCGCCGAGCGAATTGATCAGCGCGTCATCAAGGGTAATCACCAGACCGTTGAGGCTGCTGAGATTGCCGCCGCTGTTGTCCAGCGTGGTGCCGGTAACGGTTACCGCGCCCTTGGTGGCGGCGATCAAGCCTTTGCTCTGGTTGATCAGCTTGGTGACGCTCAGCCCAATGTTACTGCCGGAGAGGATTTTGCCGCCGTCGCCGTTATCCAGACGCAGGCCTTTGACGTTCATCAGCAGGTTGCTGGAGATTTCGCCACTGCGATTGTCGACGTCGTCGACCGAGAGTGTCAGCGCTTTAGTCGTACCGACCAGCCCGCCGTTGCGGTTGTCGAGGGTCTTGCCGGTCAGGCTCAAATAGCCTTGGGCAACCAGCGCACCACCCTGTTGTTGCAGCAGGCCGATGGTTGCCAGCAGGTCGCTCTGACTGGACATCCGTCCGGCCGCGTTTTGAATTTCGGCAGCGGTCAGGTTGACGGGGCCGACCGCACTGACCAGACCACCGCTGTTATCCAGCCGGGTGCCGACATAAGTCAGGCCAGCCTTGCCGCTGATCACGCCTTTTTCGCGGTTATCCAGTTGCACAATATTTAAGGTCAACAGCTGGTCGGCCTGAATCACCCCGCCCCGGTTGTCGGCGACATCACTGCGCACGGCCAGCGTGCTTTTACCGATGACTTTACCGTCGCTGTTGAGCAAGGTGCCGGCCTGCAGATCGACGGCGCCTTTGGCAGAGATATCACCCTTGTTGCGGTTGTCGAGCGTGCCACTGATGTGTGCAGTCAGGCTGCCATCGCTGACCAGCGCCCCGGCTTCACGGTTGTCCAGACTGGCAGCTTTCAGATTCAGCGAACGCCCCGAACCGAGCGCGCCGTCGCGGTTGTCCAGCGCACCGCCGAGATCGATATTCAGGCCCAGGTCACCGAGAATCTGCCCGCTGCGGTTATCGAGCATGTCGCCAGTGATGGCGATGTTCTGACCGCTTAGCGTACCTTTCCGGTTATTCAGAGAAACGGCGTTGACCGTCAGGTTGCGGCTCGCGGTGAGACTTTTGCTGGTGTTGTCGAGTTCCTGCGCGGTCAGGCTCAGATCACCGTTGGCATTGCGGCTGCCGTCGGCGTTGACGCCCGCCTCGATGGCGCCAGCGTTGGTCAGTTGACCGCCAGCGCTGAGGTTGATGCTGTCGCGGGCCGCGAGGGTCTGACGGTTGGACAGGTTGCCTTGTGTCTGCACATTGAGCGCGGTGCCGGCGTAAACCGGGCCGCGTGCGTCGAGGCTGGCAGCCTTGACGTTGACCATACCAGTGGCCGAGGTGTCAGCCAGACTCAACTGGCCGTTGGCATCGAGCTGAATATCACCGCCGCTGGCAATCAGCTTGCCGTCGAGCTTCACCCCGACCCCGGCCTCAGTGCCGACCAGTTTGATCGCCCCGGCATACATGCCGCCGAGTGCTGAGGAGTCGATGGCCAGTTGCGGCTTACCGCTGCCATCATTGGCACGGGCGGTGGCATTGAGAGTTTGTGCATTGACGTCGTTGCGCCCGGCGACAATCGTCAGGTTCTGTGCCTGAATCTCGGCGTTGATTTTCGCGCTGCGGGTGATGATTTCGAAGCGGTCGACATTGGTCGCGTTAAGGCCCGTGCCCTCGATGGCCACCGTGCCCTGATCAACCTGAAAACGATCCAGGCGACCGTTATCGAGCACCGGTTTACCGGTGGTCAAAGTCACGCGCGGCGAATTGATAAAGCCGCAACCGTTGCAGGTAATGCCATAAGGGTTGGCGACAATCACCCGCGCCGACTGCCCCGCCACTTCGGTGTAACCGCGCAACTGGCTCGGGTTGCCGCTGATGACTTCGTTGAGAATTGCCTGCGCCGAACCGCTGTTTTTCAGGTTCGGGTTGTCGATGATATGCCCGCCCAACTGGGTGAGATTATTCTGCGTCGAGCCGTTGTTGAGGATCAGTCCTTGCGCGCCGACGTTGTAATCGTGGAACTGGTTGTGCGACAGACCACTGGCGTTGGGCGTGGCGATGTTGATGATCGGCACGCCATTGCCGGCGCGATCAAGCGACGTATTCGGGTTGGCCACGACGATGCCGTCGGCCTGTGCCCACATGGGTTGCCAGAACATGACGTTCGCCAGCACAAATGCCAACCCGCGCTTGGGCATGCCCAAAAAACGCTCACGGTCTTTTACGGCCGCACAAGGTTGGAACGCAAGAAAGGCGAACTGACGAACGTCCATGTCAATGATCTCGAGAAGTTGCTTTAGATGAAGAAGTCGATGCAGAAATAGATCGGTGCTTCGCGCTAGGTCAGCGCGTCCGGCCGTCCCGGGGAATGAGCAACGTCACACCGGCGACGCCCTTGAGCTCGATGCTCTGGATGGGGAACAGCGGGTATCAGTGGCGCCGCCGGGAGTCGATGCTGTGGCGACGAAATAAAGTGGAGACATGCACAGCAAAGCTGCGCACAACCTCGCCGCGAGGGCGGGTGAGGACATGTTCGATCCCTTGAAACGAAAGCGATATCAAAATAGTGGCGCGATATTAGATGGCCATCATTTTGACGTCAATCTTACGTTTCGACCGCCTGTCGCTACGTGCGGGGGATTTTTAGTTTTTGGACGTCACAGCAATTCGTTGATCCGGCTGGCTAACATCGTAAACATGCTGCTCGCAACCCTGCCCGACAAACTGAAACTCCACCAGGTAGACCTTGCTTCGTTCCGGCGTAAAAGTACTGTTCAGCGGCCCGCAGCTATAAGTGTTGCCGGTACCCATTCCGTTGGAACGCCCCGAGACCTCGAAGGGTTCGTCGGCATTGGCTTGCGTTTCCAGCTGAGGGAAATGTTTGAAGGTGGCGCTGTTGGCCGCTTCGTTGAGTTTGGCGATCCAGGCGAA
>NZ_QAIU01000410.1:0-5400 GCF_003061205.1 Pseudomonas sp. HMWF006 | reverse complement strand
GGCACAGCAGTGTCAGCTTTGTCACCGCGTTTACCTCAATGGGTTATCTGTAAAAGAGAACGGATGAGGCGTCGCGCGAATTAGTCCGCCCATTCGACGCAGCACCTTGCGTCGAGTGAACTCTCGTCGCTTACCACCGGTCAGCTAATTAAGCCCTCAACCCAGGCCCCTCCCCTATGCATATTTCTCTCGCCGGTCAGGTAGCCCTCGTCACCGGCGCCAGCTCCGGCATCGGCCACGCCGCCGCCAAGGCCCTGGCCGCCGCCGGGGCTGCGGTGGTCATCAACTACAACCGCCAGGCCGAGCCCGCCGAAGCCCTCGCCCGGCAGATCGTCGCCGACGGTGGCCAGGCCATCGCGATTGGCGCCGATGTGTCGAAGGAAGACGAGGTCGAACGGCTGTTCGCCCAGACCGTCGAGGCCTTCGGCTCGCTGGACATTCTGGTGGCCAACTCGGGTATGCAAAAAGACGCCGCCGCCGTGGACATGACCCTGGATGACTGGAACGCGGTGATCGGCGTCAACCTCACCGGCCAGTTTCTCTGCGCCCGTGCCGCGTTGCGAATCTTCAATCGCCAGGGCATTCGCCAGGGCGTGTCCCGCGCCGCCGGCAAGATCATTCACGTGAGTTCGGTGCACCAGCGCATTCCGTGGGCCGGGCACGTCAACTATGCGGCGTCCAAGGGCGGCGTCGATCAGTTGATGCAGACCCTCGCCCAGGAAGTCAGCCATCAGCGCATTCGCATCAACGGCATCGCGCCGGGGGCGATTCGCACGGCGATCAACGCGGAGGCCACCGAGGGCGACGCGGCGCAGGCGTTGCTCAAACTGATTCCCTACGGCCGCATCGGCGATGTCGAAGATGTCGCCAACGCAGTGGTTTTCCTTGCCTGCGACGCCTCCGACTACATCGTCGGCACTACCCTGTTCATCGACGGCGGCATGAGCCTCTATCCGGAGTTTCGCGGCAATGGCTGAGCATCACCTGGAACGACAAAGCCCGATCGACGCCCACGGCATCATCGGCGACATGCGCACCGCAGCACTGGTCAACGACAAGGGCAGCGTGGATTTTTTCTGCTGGCCGGAGTTCGACAGTCCGTCGATTTTCTGTTCGCTGCTCGACAGCCCTGACGCCGGGATCTTCCAGTTGGCGCCGGACTTGCCCGACGCCCGACGCGAACAGATTTACCTGCCGGACACCAACGTGCTGCAAACCCGCTGGCTCAGTGAACGGGCGGTGGTTGAGGTCACCGACCTGCTGCCGGTGGCCGACAACCAGGACGACCTGCCGCTGTTGATGCGTCGGGTGCGGGTGGTCAGCGGCGAGGCGACCTTCCATGTGCGTTGTGCCGTGCGTCACGACTACGCCCGCGCCAAGACCCGCGCACAGATGGACCGGCAAGCCGTGGTGTTCAGCGCCGAGGGGCAACCGTCGATGCGGCTGACCTCGGATCAAGCGCTGCACATCGAGAACGATGCGGCGCTGGCCTCCTTTACCTTGAAGCACAACGAGCACGCCGAGTTCCTCCTCGGTGGCGCCGACGATCCGCGCTTTGAACAAGGCGCCGCGCAATTGTGCATGGAGCGCACCTTGAGCTTCTGGCGCGGCTGGATCGGCCAGTCCAACTATCGCGGCCGCTGGCGGGAGATGGTCAACCGCTCAGCCCTCGCGCTGAAGCTGCTGACATCGCGCCAGCACGGCGCAATTCTGGCGGCGGCGACCTTCGGTCTGCCGGAAACCCCCGGCGGCGAACGCAACTGGGATTACCGCTACACGTGGATACGCGACGCGTCGTTTACCGTTTATGCCTTTATGCGCCTGGGCTTTGTCGACGAAGCCAATGCCTACATGGGCTGGCTGCGTGGGCGGGTCAGCGATTGCTGCGGCCAGCCAACCAAACTCAACATTCTGTATGCCATTGACGGTCGTCAGGAACTGCCCGAAACCGAACTCACTCACCTGTCCGGCCACGGTGGCGCGCAACCGGTGCGTATCGGCAATGGTGCGTATGAGCAGATTCAGCTGGATATCTTTGGCGAATTGATGGACGCGGTGTATCTCGTCAACAAGTATGGCGACGCCATTTCCCACGAAGGCTGGAACCACGTGCGCGAAGTGGTCGATCAAGTGTGTGAGACATGGCAGACCGCTGATGTAGGCATTTGGGAAATGCGCGGTGAACAACATCACTTTCTGCATTCGCGGCTGATGTGTTGGGTGGCGCTGGATCGGGCCATTCGTCTGGCTTCGAAACGCTCGTTGCCGGCGCCGTTTGTGCAATGGGATCAGACCCGGCAGGCGATCTACGCCGATATCTGGGGCAACTTCTGGAATGAGGAGCGCGGGCATTTCGTCCAGTACAAGGGCGGAACGGCGCTGGACGGTTCGATGCTGCTGATGCCGCTGGTGCGCTTTGTCAGCGCCAAGGACCCGCGGTGGCTGTCGACCCTTGAGGCAATCGAAAAGACCTTGGTGCGCGACGGCATGGTTTATCGCTATCGCAACGACGATGCCAACATCGACGGTTTGACCGGCACCGAAGGCGCGTTTGCCGCGTGTTCGTTCTGGTACGTCGAATGCCTGGCCCGCGCCGGCCAGGTGGAAAAGGCACATCTGGAGTTCGAACAACTGCTGCGCTATGCAAACCCGCTGGGGCTGTATGCCGAAGAGTTCGACAGCAAGGGCCGGCATCTGGGCAACACCCCTCAGGCGCTGACGCATCTGGCACTGATCAGTGCGGCGAGTTTTCTTGATCGGCGTTTGAGTGGGGAGAAGAGTGTTTGGCAGCCGTAATTTCGCCAGTCTCTGTAGGAAATATGCCGAACTTCAGCACTTCGCCGGGCTAACCCCTACACAAAAATAAACAGAATCAGATCCCCTCTGGTGAGGGGATTTATCCCCGACGGGCTGCGAGGCGGCCCGGCTCTTTGCCCGCTCGTTTCTTCAGCAGTACCGCATTGCATGGCTTTGCGCCTGCTGCGCAGCCGATCGGGGATAAATCCCCTCGCCACAGTTTGTGTAGTTTTTTCCGACTTCGTCTAAACAACACCCAGGTAAATCCATCCCCCGTAACCTGCACTTACACCCTGAAATACCCTGTTGCCAGCTGTTACATCCACCCCTACCATCCACCGCAACGGGCACAGCGGAGCTATCCAATAAAACCCGAATTCAAGGAACCAGAATGACCCAGCACGTCCACCGCACCATCGGCACGCCCCTGCGCAGCGGCCTGACCCGCACCCAACTCTGGGAAGCCGCCGACCAAGGCCTGATTAAATGCTGGGAGATCGGCCGCCAGCGCGCCACCCGCTTCCCCGACCTCGCGCAAAAATGCCTTGCCGGCGAACTGCCGGTGCTCGGCTGGAAAGGCGGCGTCAGTCGCAGCCTGAAGAAAAACGAAAAATTCGGCTCGCTCAAATACCTCGCGCAGTGGCAAGGATTGCGTGGCGAGGATCTGGATATTGATCTGGGTGAAGAGCGTTCGCTGACCTGCTCGCGAACGAAGATGCGGGTGACGTTTACTCCGGATCGGGCGAAGTATTTCAATCAGCTCGCAGAGGTCGAGGCCTGATTCCGCAAGTGGGTAGCGCTTGTGGCGAGGGAGCTTGCTCGCGCTGGACTACGCAGCAGGCCCTTTAAAATTCGAGGCGCGTCGCGACTCAGCGCAAGCCCTCGCCACGTTTCAGACTCGTCCGATCACATCAGTGTCGATTGATGAATCTGCTGATGCATGCACCGAAAACCGCTCCCGATAAGCCTGCGGTGTCACGCCAATTGCCCGCAAAAAACTGCGCCGCAACGTTTCTTCACTGCCAAACCCGCAGTTGGCCGCGATGCGTTTGACCGGCAAACCGGTGTCACTGAGCAAGCGCCGGGCGGTTTCGACACGAATCAATTCAATCGCCCGTGCCGGGGTCTGGCCGGTGTCGGCGCGGTAGTGGCGGACGAAACTGCGCTCGCTCATCCCGGCCTGTTCGGCCAGGGTCGGGATGCCGAGGTCGCAGGTGAGGTGTTCGGCGATCCACGCGTGCAGTTCATCAAAGCGATTGCCTTGATTTTGCAGCGACAGGGTTACGCTGAATTGCGATTGCCCGCCCGGGCGTTTGAGGAACACCACCAGATGCCGCGCCACGTCCAGGGCGATGTCGCGGCCCAGATCTTCCTCGACCATTGCCAGGGCCAGATCAATGCCGGCGGTGACGCCCGCCGAGGTCCAGACCGGGCCGTCGTTGATGAAAATCGGATTGGCTTCGACCTGCAACTTCGGGTGCTGCTGCGCCAATTGTTCGCAACGGGTCCAGTGCGTCACGACGCGGCGCCCGTCGAGCCAGCCACTGGCCGCCAACAGAAACGCGCCGGTGCACACCGAGGCGACGCGCCGGCATTTGGCCGCGTGTTCGCGCACCCAATCCACCAACAACGCGTCCTCAGCCGCCGGGTAAATGCCCCAGCCACCGGCGATGATCAAGGTATCGCTGGCCTGCTGCGGCAAAGGTTCGGCCAGCACCGCCAGCCCCGCCGAGGACATCACCGCCCCGCCCGCACTGGCAATCACCGACGGCGCATAGGGCAAGGGCAAACCGCGTTGGCGAGCGATATCGTTGGCCGAGGCGAACACCTGCAACGGCCCGGTGACGTCGAGGATCTGCATGTTGGCAAACGCGAGTACGTGAATGGCTTTGGGCATTTGGCGTAATTCGTGGGGTGATTGGCGTATACGCCAGAACCTACGCGCCTACAGTGAAGCCGTCCACCCCTTTTCATGGAGCAAGAACAATGACGCTGCAGATCGGTTTTCTGTTGTTCCCGCAAGTTCAGCAACTTGACCTGACCGGGCCTTACGACGTGCTCGCCTCGTTGCCGGGCGTGCACGTGCATCTGATCTGGAAGGATTTGATGCCCGTTACCGCCAGCACCGGTCTGCTGCTGAAACCGACCACTACGTTCGAGGATTGCCCGGATCTGGATGTGATCTGCGTGCCAGGCGGTGGTGGCGTCGGCGCGCTGATGGAGGATGAGGTAACGCTGGCCTTCATCAAGCGTCAGGCTGCGCAGGCGAAGTACGTGACATCGGTGTGCACCGGTTCGCTGGTGCTCGGCGCAGCGGGCCTGCTGCAAGGCAAACGTGCGACCACGCATTGGGCGTATCACGATCTGCTGCCGACACTGGGCGCGATTGCGGTGAAGGATCGGGTGGTGCGTGACGGCAATCTGTTTACCGGGGGCGGGATCACGGCGGGGATCGATTTCGCCCTGGTGCTGGCGGCTGAACTGTTCGATGCCGACACGGCGCAATTGGTGCAGTTGCAGCTGGAATATGCGCCGGCGCCGCCGTTCAATGCCGGTAGCCCGGACACCGCGCCGGGGGCGATTGTCGATGAAGCTCGCCTGCGT
>NZ_QAIU01000409.1:0-1883 GCF_003061205.1 Pseudomonas sp. HMWF006 | reverse complement strand
TGCCAGTTTCGAGTCGATCTCGCCGCCGATGCCTACGTGATTGTGCGTCCGGGCGCGCGGCTGGATGCCTCGGGTACCGAGGCCGTTCTGGATATCGCCGGCCAGGGCCCGACCCGCGTCGCAACGGATGGCGGGCGAATCGGTTTGAGCTCCTACACCGGCCTGTTCGTCGAAGGCAACTTGCGTGCGGCGGCGGGTGGCGTCGGGGCGGCCGGTGGTCGTCTGGAACTGGCGCTGGAGACGCCGCTGTATTCCGATTCGGCGAGCAACGCGGTGCGGGCTCCGAGGGAAATGATCATCGGCCAAGCGGCAGGGAACGGGCTGCTGCCCGCGAATCTGCGACCCGGCGAAGGCGCCGATGGCTTGCGTTACGGTCAAGCCCGTTTGAGTGCCGATGGCTTGATGACGGGCGGTTTCGACAATCTCAGCCTGCTGAGCAACGGTCTTTTGTCGTTCGACGGTGACGTCAATCTGCGCATGAATCAGAGCCTCAGCCTGTTCGCCGGAGCGCTGTCGCTTGCCGAGAACTCCAAAGGCACGGCGCGGGTTGATTTGAGTGCGCCGTACCTGCGTCTGTCAGGGGTGGGCACCTACTTTGCCGGCTTCAGCATGATGCGCCCACGATTGCTTCCCGGCCCGACGACCCGGTTGTCCGACGCGACGTTGAATGCCTCTGCGAACCTGTTGGACGTGGGCAATGGCCTGTCCTTCGGGACTCAGGGTTCGATCCTGCAACGGCAGGCTCCGGCCGTTGCATACAGCCGTCGGGCTTTCGGTCTGGTGAACCTCGACAGCAGCGGCGATCTGCGTTTCCTCGCGCCGAATGATGGCGCGGAGAGAACCAGGCTGTGGACACCGGGCGACTTGAATCTCGGTGCGGCGCAGATCTATCCCGCCACCGGTGTTCAGGCTGAGGTGCGCGTCGGTTATCAGGGCGAGGTTCCGGTTTCTCAACACACCTTGCGGATCAGCGGTCACGGGGCTGCACCGGCTGCAGTGCCGTACTCGGCATTCGGAAAGCTGACTTTTTCCGCCGCGTACATCGAGCAGGGCGGTGTCTTGCGTGCACCGCTGGGCAAGATCGTATTGGGTGACGATTTGCTCAGCACGACTCGCGAGGTTCATCTCCTGCCGGGCAGTCTGACTTCGGTCAGCGGTGCCGGTCTGGTCATGCCGTACGGCGGCACCACGGACGGTATCGACTATCGCTACAACGGCAAATCCGTGGTGCTCGACGGCATCACCGGCGAAACATCAGGCGTGTCGATCGGCACGCAATTTGCCGATGTGCAGAGCGACGCGGTCATCGACCTGTCCGGCGGCGGGGATCTGCGCGGCGCCGGTTTCGTGTCCGGTCGTGGCGGCTCCACCGATGCGCGTTTCAACCCGCTGGTGCGCAATGCGCCTGACGGCACCTTCAGCCTGCCGGGGCTGGCGAGCAACCCGGTCTATGCCATCGTGCCCGGCAACCAGAGCAGCTATGCGCCGATGCTGGCCGAGGCCGGTGCGGTCGATCCGCGTATCGGGCAGCAGATCACCATTGGTGCCGGCGTTCCGGGGTTGGCAGCGGGCACTTACACATTGTTGCCGTCAACGTTTGCCTTGATGCCCGGTGCGTTCCGGGTTGAAGTGAACGGTCAGGCGACACCCGGCGTGACAACCGGGGCGCTGCCATTGCGTAACGGTTCATGGACCAGCAGCGGGCAGATGTCGATTGCCAATACTGACGTGCGTGCCAGCCTGGCCAGTCAGGTGATCCTCACGTCTGCCGACGTGTTGCGTCGTTACTCGCAGTACAACGAAACCGGATTCACTTCCTTCATCCAGAGCGATGCCGCCCGGCGTGGTGTGCCACGCGCGATGGCACCGATGGACGGCAAGAC
>NZ_QAIU01000408.1:2282-7755 GCF_003061205.1 Pseudomonas sp. HMWF006 | reverse complement strand
GCCTGGATGTTCTCGCGCTTGATCACCGTGGCACCACGCTCGAGGCTGGCGTAGGTGAGCAATTCGGAAACCATTTCTTCCAGTTCGCCCAGGTCGGCGTACATGTCGGCAATCAGCTCGCGGTTCTGGCTGGCGTCCGGTTGCTGCTTGAGTTGATCGAGTTCAAATGACAGCCGCGCGATGGGCGTGCGCAGCTCATGGGAAACGGCGTTGGTCAGTTCGCGCTGATTGGCGATCAGCCCTTCGATGCGCGCGGCCATCAGGTTGAAGTGCTCGGCCAGATCACGGATGTTCGAACGCTTCGACAACTGGATGCGCACCGATAGATCGTTATCGCCGAAACGCTCGGCGGCCAGGCGCAGTTTTTCCAGATCGCGCCAGTGCGGGCGCACCCAGAAAAACAGGACGATGCCGATCAGCACCGCGAGCATCGCGTAAGCCACCGCGATATAGAACGGCATCAGACTCGGCTCCGGCGGCAGTTTGATACTGAGCACCTGCGCGCCGCCGTCGATGTTGCTGATGAACTGGGTGTAGTTGTCGCGAATCACCAACAGGTTCTGCGCCAGCTCGGCCCTTTCTTCAGGGCTAAGGGCCAGTTGCCCGACCTCGACCAGACTCAGCGACAGCCCGTAATGCGGGCGCAGACTGTCCAGTTGTTGCTCACGTTCGGCGCCCTGGCGTCCGCGCAAATGGTCCACCAGCGACCATGCCTGACCGCGCACGGCCTCGCGGTTGTAAGCCTGCATCTGATTGTCGAGCAACGCATTGAAGGTGTGTTCGACGGTTTGCAGGGCCAGCACCAGACCGACCGTCATCACCAGAAACAGCCCGAGAAATAACCGCAGCATCTACAGCTCCCACGCAAACGGATTGAACAGATAGCCCTTGCCCCACACGGTCTTGATACACACCGGCTCGCGGGGGTTGTCCTTGAGTTTGTTGCGCAACTTGCTGATGTACACGTCGACGCTGCGGTTCAGGCCATCGAAGGCGATGCCGCGCATACGGTTGAGAATGTCATCGCGCGAAAGGATCTTGCCCGCCGCGCTGGCCAGCAACCACAGCAGCTCGAACTCCATCGTGGTCATTTCGATGACCTCGGCGGCCAGACGCACTTCGCGGCAACTGCGGTCGATGCTCAACTGGCCGAACTCCATGAAGCTGACCACGTTGCTGTCCGGCACTTGTCGCCGTTGCAATGCGCGCAGGCGGGCCAGCAACACCGGTGGCTTGATCGGTTTGATCACATAATCGTCGGCACCGGATTCGAGACCGAGAATATGGTCGAGGTCATCCTCCTTGGCCGTCAGGATGACGATCGGCGTGTCTGACACACTGCGGATCTCGCGGCACACGTGCAGACCGCTCTGCCCCGGCAGCATCAGGTCGAGCACCACCACCTTCGGTTTGAATTCGAGAAAGGCCGCCACCGCCAGGTCGCCGCGATGCACGGCACGCACCTCGTAACCGTGTTGTTCGAGGAAGTGTGCGATCAGCGTGGCCAGACGCTCATCGTCTTCCACCAGCAGGACTTTGCCAAAACCCAGGTTATCCATAACGCCCATCTGCCACCCTTGTGTGAAGTGGCCGACATTATGGCGGCAATCGCGGGCAGGACGTTTGTTTCAGGCAGCAAAAACCGGCCATGGGGGCCGGTTTTCGGTGATGTTTCATACTCTTAAGAGTTTTTTACAATCAAGAGCAAGGATCGCAGCCTTCGGCAGCTCCTGACGTTGACATGCTATGCCCTGTAAGCGCTGCCGCAGGCTGCGATCTTTTGATCTTAGGCCGCGACCGGTACGCCACTGTGGAAACGGAATTCTTCATCGGGCGACTCGATCAGTTCCTGCTCGGCAGCGCGAACCTTCTCGATCACCTGGGCGATGTCCTTCGCGTCGCCATACTGGTAAGCCAGTTTCAGATAACCCTGAAAGTGACGCGCCTCGCTTTTCAGCAGGCCAAAGTAGAACTTGCCGAGTTCTTCGTCCAAATGTGGTACCAGTGCTTCGAACCGCTCGCAACTGCGCGCTTCGATAAAGGCCCCGACCACCAGTGTGTCGACCAGTTTCACCGGTTCGTGGCTGCGCACCACTTTGCGCAGGCCCGAAGCGTAACGCCCGGCATGCAGCTGACGCAGTTCGATCTTGCGGCGTTTCATGATGCGCATGACTTGTTCGTGGTGCACCAGTTCTTCCCGGGCCAGGCGCGACATCATGTTGATCAGGTCGACGTGGGAATGGTACTTGGCAATCAGGCTCAGCGCGGTGCTGGCAGCCTTGAACTCGCAGTTCTTGTGGTCGATCAGCAGGGTTTCCTGATCGGCCAGTGCGGCCTGAACCCAGGCGTCGGGCGTGCGGCAGCCAAGGAATTCGTGGATTTCGGGAAGGATCATGGGGCTCACGGTAAAAGGTGTTCGAGCGAAGGCCGCCGATTATACCGGCCTGTCCGCAGACCACCAGTGGCGGGTGTTGATATGCATCAAGTCACGGACGCTCGGGCAGCAACTATAGTTGTGCAACGCCGTGCCTTTTCTTTGCTGGAGACTCCGCTCATGCAAGCCATTCGCAGCATTCTGGTGGTCATCGAACCCGAACATTCGGAAAGCCTGGCGCTCAAGCGCGCCAAGTTGATCGCTGGCGTGACCCAGGCTCATCTGCACCTGCTGGTGTGCGACAAGAAGCACGACCACGCCGGCATGCTCAGCGTGCTCAAGGCTGCGCTGTTGGCGGACGGCTACAGCGTCACCACCGAACAGGCATGGAACGAGAGCCTGCACGAAACCATCATCGACGTGCAGCAGGCCGAAGGTTGCGGTCTGGTGATCAAGCAGCATTTCCCCGACAGCTCGCTGAAAAAAGCCCTGCTGACCCCGGCGGACTGGAAACTGTTGCGCCACTGCCCGACCCCGGTGTTGCTGGTGAAAACCTCCACCTCCTGGAAAGACCGGGTGATCCTCGCGGCAGTCGATGTCGGCAATGCCGATGGTGAGCATCGGCATCTGCACACCACCATCATTGATCACGGCTACGACATTGCCAGCCTGGCCAAGGGGTATTTGCATGTGATCAGCGCCCACCCATCGCCGATGCTGTCGGCGGCCGATACGACCATGCAGTTGAGTGAAACCATCGAGGCGCGCTATCGCGAGCAATGCCGGGCGTTTCAGGCGGAGTTCGATGTCGATGATGCGCATCTGCACATCGAAGAAGGTCCGGCGGACGTGTTGATCCCGTTCATGGCGCACAAGCTGAAGGCGGCGGTGACAGTCATTGGCACCGTGGCGCGCACCGGGTTGTCAGGGGCGCTGATCGGCAATACCGCCGAAGTGGTGCTGGATGCCCTGGAAAGCGATGTGCTGGTGCTCAAGCCGCAGGAGGTTGAGGATCATCTGGTGGAGCTGACGGTGAAACACTAAGGATTGCGGTGCCTGAACCGGCCCCTTCGCGAGCAAGCTCGCTCCCACATTGAATTGATGTCGTTCACAAAATCATTGTGGGAGCGAGCTTGCTCGCGAAGCTTTCAAGCGCCGAAGGCGTCTTTCAAAAAGCCCGGGGCGATGTAGCGCTGGTAGTGCGCTTCCGACAGCAGGAAGAATTCCCGATCAATGGCATCGCGCAGTTCCGGCAGGTTCCAGTCGCGGAACTCCGGCAGCAGCACCATCCCGTAGGCTTCCAGATTAATGATCACCCGTGCCCCTCGGGCAATCAGCTGATACGCCCAGCAGTACTCCGACTGATGCGGCACGAAGCGGATCTTGCGCTGTTCCAGCTGCTGGCGCAGGCGCGCCGGATCAAAGATCTCGACCTTGCTCGCCATCACTTGTGACAGCAACTGCTCCAGACGCAACCACACCGCGCGTTTTTCCTCCTCCCCGTAACCATTCCAGTTGATCACTTCGTGGTGGAAACGCTTGCAGCCACGGCACACCAGATCACCGTAAACAGTGGAGCAGAGGCCGACGCAGGGGGTCTTGATGGTCTGATTGGGCATAAATTGGCAAAACACTGAAACGCGGAACAGGCCGGCATGTTAGCCCTTTGTCGGGCATTGATCACCCCTCAAACGTCAGGGGCAAGGCCTCGATCGCAGTTTGCCCCGGGCACGCACAACGCCACCAAAGTCCAATAGAGCCCGACTTACCTTTAAATTTTTTTTGCCGTAGAATCAGCCAGCCTTTTAAGGCGCCAATGTCCGTTAGAAGCTGTTTTCAAAGCGTCACGAGCACAGTCGTTCCTTCAGAGCGGTGTTGGCGAAGGGTTTTTCCAGCGGGGAAAAGCCTGTCGCCAACCCTCATCAGCTCCCCGTTCTGCAGGCGTAAAACTTTGAAAGCAGCTTCTGTAAGGAATTGCCGGTAATTCTGACCGAGCGACCCACAACGTCGTGAGGTGCATGAGTACGGCCATTTCGGGATGAGCGTCCCGGACACCCATTTGGGACCACTGATGAGGGTAATAACTGTGCTTGAAGCCTACCGCAAACATATCGAAGAGCGTGCAGCCCTGGGTATCGTTCCCCAGCCGCTTAACGCCGAACAAACTGCAGGCCTGGTCGAGCTGCTGAAGAATCCTCCGGCTGGCGAAGAAGCTTTCCTCGTTGACCTGATCACCAATCGCGTACCACCAGGAGTGGACGAAGCCGCTTACGTCAAAGCCGGTTTCCTGTCGGCCCTGGCCAAAGGCGAAGTCACCTCCCCTCTGCTGGACAAGAAGCGCGCTGTAGAACTGCTCGGCACCATGCAGGGCGGCTACAACATCGTGACCCTGGTTGAACTGCTGGACGACGCCGAACTGGCGCCAGTGGCTGCCGAAGAACTCAAGCACACCCTGCTGATGTTCGATGCCTTCCACGACGTGGCTGAAAAAGCCAAGAACGGCAACGTTCACGCCAAAGCCGTGCTGCAATCCTGGGCTGACGGCGAGTGGTTCAAGAAGCGCCCTGTGCTGGAAGACAAAATCAGCCTGCGCGTATTCAAAGTAACCGGCGAAACCAACACCGACGACCTGTCCCCGGCGCCAGACGCCTGGTCGCGTCCGGACATCCCGCTGCACGCCCTGGCCATGCTGAAAATGGCCCGTGACGGCATCGTTCCGGACGAGCAAGGCAAGACCGGCCCGATGAAGCAGATCGAAGAAATGCGCGGTCAAGGCTTCCCGATCGCCTACGTCGGTGACGTGGTCGGTACCGGTTCTTCGCGTAAATCGGCGACCAACTCGGTGCTGTGGTTCTTCGGCGACGACATCCCTTACGTGCCGAACAAGCGCGCTGGCGGTTTCTGCTTCGGCAGCAAAATCGCTCCGATCTTCTACAACACCATGGAAGATGCCGGCGCACTGCCAATCGAGTTCGACGTATCGAACATGAACATGGGCGACGTGATCGACCTGTACCCGCACGCTGGCAAAGTCTGCAAGCACGGTACCGACGAAGTCATCACCACCTTCGAAATGAAGACCCCTGTGCTGCTGGACGA
>NZ_QAIU01000408.1:0-2260 GCF_003061205.1 Pseudomonas sp. HMWF006 | reverse complement strand
GTTCAAGAAGCCAGAAGCACCGGCTGAAAGCACCAAGGGCTTCACCCTGGCGCAGAAAATGGTCGGCAAGGCGTGCGGTCTGGCAGAAGGCCAAGGCGTTCGTCCTGGCACCTACTGCGAACCGAAGATGACCACCGTAGGTTCTCAGGACACCACCGGTCCAATGACCCGTGACGAACTGAAAGACCTGGCGTGCCTGGGCTTCTCCGCTGACCTGGTAATGCAGTCGTTCTGCCACACCGCGGCGTATCCAAAGCCGATCGACGTGACCACTCACCACACCCTGCCTGACTTCATCATGACCCGCGGCGGCGTTTCCCTGCGTCCGGGCGACGGCATCATCCACTCGTGGCTGAACCGCATGCTGCTGCCGGACACCGTAGGTACCGGTGGTGACTCGCACACCCGTTTCCCGATGGGCATCTCGTTCCCGGCCGGTTCCGGTCTGGTCGCGTTCGCCGCTGCCACCGGCGTCATGCCGCTGGACATGCCGGAATCGATCCTGGTGCGCTTCAAAGGCAAAATGAAACCTGGCATCACCCTGCGTGACCTGGTTCATGCGATTCCTTACTTCGCCATCCAGAACGGTCTGCTGACCGTCGAGAAGAAAGGCAAGAAAAACGCCTTCTCCGGCCGCATCCTGGAAATCGAAGGCCTGGAAGGTCTGACCCTGGAACAGGCGTTCGAACTGTCCGACGCCTCGGCCGAGCGTTCGGCTGCCGGTTGCACCATCAAGCTGTCGAAAGAGTCGATCACCGAGTACCTGAACTCCAACATCACCCTGCTGCGCTGGATGATCGGCGAAGGCTACGGCGATGCGCGTACCCTGGAACGTCGCGCGCAAGCGATGGAAGCCTGGGTTGCCAACCCGGAACTGATGGAAGCCGATGCCGACGCCGAATACGCCGAAGTCATCGAAATCGACCTGGCCGACATCAGCGAGCCTGTACTGTGCGCGTCGAACGACCCGGACGACGCCCGTCTGCTGTCCAGCGTTGCTGGCGAGAAGATCGACGAAGTGTTCATCGGTTCGTGCATGACCAACATCGGTCACTTCCGCGCTGCCGGTAAGCTGCTGGATCAGGTCAAGGGTCAGCTGCCAACCCGTCTGTGGCTGTCGCCGCCGACCAAGATGGACGCTCACCAACTGACCGAAGAAGGCTACTACGGCATCTACGGCAAGGCCGGCGCACGCATGGAAATGCCAGGCTGCTCGCTGTGCATGGGTAACCAGGCACGCGTTGAGCCGAACAGCACCGTGGTGTCGACTTCGACCCGTAACTTCCCGAACCGTCTGGGCGACGGCGCGAACGTCTACCTGGCTTCGGCTGAGCTGGCGTCCGTAGCCTCGATCCTGGGTCGCCTGCCGACCGTCGAGGAGTACATGGAATACGCTGGCAAGATCGACAGCATGGCGGCCGATGTTTACCGCTACCTGTCCTTCGACCAGATCGCCGAGTTCCGTGAAGCTGCTGCGAACGCCAAGATCCCGGTCGTTCAAGCCTAACGTTACAAAGCAATGAAAAACGCCGCCCATCGTGAGATGAGCGGCGTTTTTTTATACGTTGAAAATAGCGAAGGCCTACAAGGGGCCAGTGTTGAGCTTGAGGGCCTGCTGCACCGCGCCATCGACGCTCAGACCGCTGAGGATCACCCCGTTAGCCGTCACCTCCGGCAACGCTTCCAGCGCAGCCAGCGCCTCATGCTTGAGCCGCGCCAGAATCAACCGCTTGCCTTCCTGATGCACGCGCAGGAAGAACTCCTGCATCGCCTCGATACTGGTACCGTCCAGGTCCGGGCTTTCCTCCAGACTGATGATCACCGTATGCAGCGGCGCGTCCGAATGACGTATCAAGTGCAGCGCCGCACCGAGAATTCGCTCCACATTGGCGAAAAACAGCGCCTCGCTGGGTCGCAAGATCAACACGCCCGGCTCAACCATCGCCGTTGGATGGCGCTGCAAATCGACAAAATCGTGCCCGCCGTCGATCCGCCCGAGCACCTGAATATCCGCCGCCGACATCTGTTTGAGCATCAGCAACACGCTGATCGCCACCGACACCAGCAAGCCGTCGAGAATACCCAGCACCAGCACCGCCGCCACCGCGCACAACACCAGCACCCGGTCCCGACGCCAAATGAAATAGCGCCCCAGCGGCTGCAGACTCAAGCCGCGGCCCAGGGCATGCATGACGATCGCCGCCAGAATCGGCTCCGGCGTCAGGGCGATCCATGGCAGTACCGTCAGTACGATCACCAG
>NZ_QAIU01000407.1:0-2169 GCF_003061205.1 Pseudomonas sp. HMWF006 | reverse complement strand
CAGTTCAAGCCGGCGCAACAGATCCAGCACTTCAATGACTTTCTGGTACTGCACCGTGGCGTCGCCGCGCACGATCACCGGGAAATCCGGGCTCTGCGCCTTCTCGATGCGCAGACGTTCTTCGAGTTCGGCCAGGGTCACCGGGTAAGCGTCGAGAAACACCTGCCCGCCGTCATTGACCGAAATCGCCTTGGTCTTGGCTTCGGTCAGCGACACGGAGGCGCTGGCCTTGGGCAGGTTGATCTGGATCCCCGAGACCTGCGCAGTGGCGGTGAGGATGAACATCACCAGCACCACCATCAGCACATCGACCAGCGGGGTGATGTTGATGCTGTCCACTGCGGCATCTTCGTCATCGTCGTGGGAGGCATTTACGGACGCCATGTCAGTGCTCCTCAGGCCGGTACGGAATGGTTGGCGTGATGGCCGCGATGCGACGACTCACTGAACTGGCTCTCGCCGTGCATCTCCGCCAGGCGGGTGATGAACTCGTCGACGAACACGCGCATGTCGGCACTGACTTCCTTGTTGCGGGTGATCAGGCGGTTGTAGCCAAACAGCGCCGGAATGGCGACGAACAGGCCCATGGCGGTTGCGAGCAAAGCGGCGGCCATACCCGGTGCAATGGCATTGATGTTGACGTCGCCGGCCATCGCGGTGCCGAGGAACACCACCATGATCCCCAGCACGGTGCCGAGCAGGCCAATGTACGGGCCGCCGGCAATGGCGTTGGACAGGGTCGAGAGTTTCGAGCTGAGGGCCTGGTTCTCGCGGGTGCGCACACCGTCCATCGAGCAGCGAATCGCTTCGATGGTTGCAGCGGAAACCGACGAGGTATCGGCGCCCTGCTCGCGGCGGGTGCGGATCTCCTTGACCGCTACCGAGTACAGGCGCCACAGCGGCGAGTGCTGCAGACGCTGGGCGAGCTGCGCGTCGTCGGCGAACATTTCCAGGCGCGTGCCGACCTTGGCGAACTGCTCGCGGAAGTCTTCGTTGGCCTTGCTGACGCGGCTGAGGGTGTGGTTCTTGCGCAGCATGATGATCCACGACTGGAACATCATCAGCACCAGCACCGCGATGATCACCCAGGCGTCCACCGGCACGGCGTTGAGCAGGAAACCGAGGCTGCCGAAACCGAAACCGGACTGTTCTTCATCGACACCATAAGCCACCAGTTTCGACTCGGCGCCTTGCGAGGTGGCATCAGCCAGCAGCAGCGGCGCCGGACGGGCGACTTTTGACAGGCGCAGTTCGTCTATGGCGCCTGCGAATGGCTGGAACGGACCTTCGTGCAGATCGGCGCCGATGGCCATTACCGAGTTGAATGCCGGCATTGCCTGAGCGAGGCTCGCGCCTTCACGACCATTGATGTACAGGGTGACTTTCGAACCTTCAGCGGTCAGCGCGACATGCTGCCATTGGCCCGGATTCAGCGGTTGAGTGGCGAGCGCACGTTGGCCGTCGATCTCCACGAACGGCACGCCTTGATCAACGCCGACCAGCAGGCTGTTGGCGCCCTCACGGCGGGCCAGAATCAGTTGCTCGCCGCCGGCCTGATCCAGGCGCAGCCAGGCACTGAAGGTGAACGCACTGCCGGCGTTATGTTGCAGCGATGGACTGGCCGGCAGCAGCAACGGTTGGCCGCTGAACTGCAATGCGCGCCCGACTACACCGTCGATTGCCGCGCCGGTCGCGCTCTGCGCGGTGTTGCCGTAGGCCGTGGTGTCTTTGGCCGGGGTGCCGGTGGCGCCGTCGAAGTGATACAGCGCGGTGTAGTTCGGGTCGAAGGTCAGTTGACCGTTGCCGGTGGCCGGAGCTTTCTGGTTGCCGTAGTACATCCAGATGTCCTGACGCTGCCCGCCCTCGACATTCGGCACATCGACCCAGATCAGCGCCATGCCCATCAGCGCATCGAAACTTTCGATCTGGTGGTTGAGCACGGTCTTGTCATCGGCAGCGACGAAACGCAGATCCGAGCCGTCTTCCTTGACGCCATCGAAGGTGAAGTTGCCGGTATGCAGGCGCACCAACAGCGCGGTGCGGCCCAGCGGCTGATTGATCGCGGCGCCTTGCGGTGTGGTGTCGACGGCGATCTGTTTACGGTAGTGCCAGTCGTCCTGCCACCAGGCCTGAGCCGTGGCCGGGAGCACGAAGCCCAGGCAGATCAAC
>NZ_QAIU01000033.1:0-2321 GCF_003061205.1 Pseudomonas sp. HMWF006 | reverse complement strand
GGTGGTCATTCTGGCGCCTTCGCGAGCAAGCTCGCTCCCACAGGGTTTTAGGCTGGTCACAGATAGTGTGTGCGAGGCTGAAACCTGTGGGGGCGGGTTATTGAGGCATTTCAGGACATTCATCGGTCCATCGCGTAACCGTCATGTCCTTGAACTGTTCACCGATGGTATCGACGCGCAGGCAGGTGCCTTTCTTTGAGTAGTACAAGATGCAGCGCGAGCTATCGAAAGAACAGGTATCCAGTTCGATGAACTTGCGTGCAGCCAACTCACGCTCCACGCCGCTGTATTCATAACCGTCGGTGGTATGCATCGGCGTTGGCTTCCAGCCTTGTTTGACGAGCTTGGACTTGGCCGGGACCAAACGCTCACCGACGACGATGCCTGCTGGCCCGCGCTTGTCGTTTGGCGCCTGTGAGCCATCGGCAAACGCTGTGCTGATACCTGTGCAATAAAGTGCGACAAATATGAGGTGCAAAGCCTTCATTTGACGGTTCCTCCAGCCGATTTGTAGTACGACAAAAAATCCGGATATTCGGCGTAAGGTTGCGGTGGATAGTGATTTTTCTTGCCGGGCCCCTCGGGAAGTGCCGCCCACCGTGTTGCGGCTTTCGGCATCGCGCCCGGGATGTCACCTGCCTTGATCTTGTCGATCACACCGAGGGTGCGCAGAATGTCGACCGCTATAAGGTCTTGGGTATGAGGCGTAAAGTCGGTCAGCCCCATCTTGCCGCCATACTCGCGCCAAGTGGCAATGGTTATTTGATACAAGCCCGATGCCGTAGTTGATCCGCCGAAACCGGCGCCTGGATGGGTGGACTCATCTGTGAACGTCCATTTCCCGGTTTGAAAACCCTTTGCCCAGCCATATCCATATTTCGCGTGGTAGTCACCGCCTTCGGCTTTGGCAATGGCAGCCAAATATGCCTTCACGTTCGGATCCTTCAAATACTCCTCATTCTCCGCCCGTCTTATCTGTTTTTTAGCGTCCAGCGCTACAGTTTTAGGGGAGGTGTCTTTGACGGCTGTCACTTCTCTCGTGGCGACGGGAGACATTTTCCTGCCACTCTTGCTAACCACTTCAGCCATGCCTTAATCCTCAAGAAACAGCTTGATGGTTTCAGGCAGGTGCGAACTCACTACGTGCGTGTAGCCCATCGGATCACTTACGCCATGTTCCATGCTGCCGTCAGCGCGTTGAATGGCGTATTCAAAATGGGCTAGCGGTTTGCCCGACTCTTGGTCAACCAATCTGAACTTGTCAGTAAAGTGCACTGGCATCGGCAGCAGACCGCTGAAGGGCGCTGATACGACGGTGTCGCCAATAATGACCGTTCCGGATCCGCCGATAACCACGTTGCCGTGGCCACCGGTACTGTCTTTAGTCGCAGCATTCAGCCCATTGATGAAAACCGTAGCGCTGACGGCGCCCGTAATTGGGCTACCACAGGCGGATTTGTCGGTCATTCGAGCGGCGGCAAGGCCGTCGAAATTTACATTGGGCGAGCCGCTGACAATAGGGTTTGTGCCATGCCCCGGGAGCGGGCAATTGGTTGGATCTGTCACTCGCGCAGCAGGTTTGCCACTCATGAAATGTTCCTTTTCAAAGTTTCAGTTTTCCTTGACCGAAATGGAGTCGATATGGGGCGAGGGGTATCGGCCGCCAAAATAATGCGGGGGTGTCCAGCGTGTACGCGCGAAGAAAAGGGCATGTCCTTGGAGGGGCGCATAAAGTTTTACTGTCCATGTAAATGTGCTGCGCGCAGCATGCCCGAGGCAGGCGGCGCGCTCAATATTTACTTACAAATTATTGGTTGACTGATAGATGTGGCCGCCAGGCGGGGCTAGCAGGGGGAATCCTTGGCAACAGGTGACGGGATCGTTTTTAGACGGCAGGACGCGATGAGGCGCGATAAACGCAAACGTTTAAAAAGACATCTCCAGACACTCTCTCAGGCTACACATCCTTGCGCCTTTGCCTACAGCTACGCCAGAATCCGCCGGCTTGTGCGCTTTTGGTTCGGATTCTATTGTGGTCCGGTCGCTGACGAATCAGCGATCGGGTTTGGTAGCCCGGTTTAGACTTGGCGCATAGCGTCACCCGATACAGGCCTTTTTGGGGCTGTGTGTTTATGGTGGTCATGCGCAGGGCGTCTTCGGGCGCGCCGGTTCTCCAAGTCACCGGTCTACCAACCTTCGTATGGCCACCACCCCTTCGTTTGGTAGCGAAAGATGATGGCTCCTTTTCTATGACTTGGAGATTCACTCATGATCAAACCAACACCCAACCCACCCGAAACCGAATCGGTTTCCCCCTACGA
>NZ_QAIU01000406.1:0-2885 GCF_003061205.1 Pseudomonas sp. HMWF006 | reverse complement strand
GCTCAAACATGTGTACCGCAGCCGGTCGATACCGGCCTACACCTCGCCGTTCGTGGCGATGAGCTGGATGTTGCTCCTGTTCGCCGAACCGTCCGCGCCAATGGCACACATCGAGATGAACACGCTGAACCTGCTCGCCGCTGAACTGCGTGGATTGGGTCAGGTGATGTTCCTCGGTCATCCGCTGGCCGGCGCATTGGTCGCCGCCGGTCTGCTGGTCGCGGATCGCCGTGCGTTTGCCTGGGCGCTATTGGCTTCAGCCATCGGCCTCGGTTCCAGTCTGCTGCACCATGAAACCCACGCGGCGTTGCTCGGCCTCGGCAGCTACAACGCCGTGCTCGCCGCCCTCGCCTTCAGTGGTCAACGCCAACAGCCGTGGTTGCCGCTGCTCGGTATCGTGCTGGCATTGCTGGTGACGCCGCTGTTCGCCGCCATCGGCCTGGCGACGCTGACGGCGCCGTTCATCCTAGCCGGCTGGCTGATCCGCGCCGGGATCCAGGTGCTCGGCAAAGCGGCCGTGGACGGCACGCCTTGCGTACAGGGGGAGAATCAACCTAGGCTGCGCTGATCTTTAATTCAGGCGTTATCCATGGACAGCAACAACGGTTGGCGTGAACGGCTTTACGTCATGATTTTCCAGAGTGACACCCTCGCCGGGCGGCGCTTCGACGGCACCTTGCTGTTGATCATCCTCGCCAGCCTGGTGGTGGTGATGCTCGACAGTATCGACAGCATTCACCAGAACTACGCCGATGTGCTGGCCTACATCGAGTGGGGCTTCACCATCATTTTTCTCGGGGAGTACATCCTGCGGTTGTACTGCTCACCGAAACCGTTGCGCTACGCCTTCAGTTTCTACGGTCTGGTGGATCTGCTGGCGATCGTGCCGGGGATTCTCGCGCTGTACTACAGCGATGCGCAGTACCTGCTGATCATCCGGATCATTCGCATGCTGCGGATCTTCCGCGTGCTCAAACTCAGCCCGTACCTCAAGCAAGCCAACTACCTGATGTCGGCGCTGCGTGGCAGCAAGCAGAAGATCGTGGTGTTTCTGGTCAGCGTCTGCACCCTGGTGACAGTGTTCGGCACCCTGATGTACGTGATCGAAGGCCCGGAACACGGCTTCACCAGCATCCCCAAGGGCATCTATTGGGCTATCGTGACCCTGACCACCGTCGGCTTCGGCGACATTGTGCCGAAGACCCCATTGGGCCAGGTGATTTCGTCGCTGGTGATGATCACCGGTTACTCGATCATCGCCGTGCCGACCGGGATTTTCACCGCAGAACTGGCCAACGCCATGCGCGGCGAACAGCTGCAACACGACTGCCCGGTGTGCAGGAAAAACAGCCATGAACATGGCGCGGCGTTCTGCTCCCGTTGCGGCAATGCACTGTTCAAGAAAATGGAATAAGCACAGAGCTTTTTAATCTTTAAGCGACTATGCGTGCCCCGTTATAGTCGCTGGCAAAACGGTATCCCCCCGACCGCTATCACCGACACAACAAGGAATGCGCAGTGAAAAAACTCTTTGGCGCCTCACTTCTCGCCGCCGGTCTTGCCTTTGGCAGTGTGGCGCAAGCCGCACCGCCCCTGCTCAACGTCTCCTACGACGTGATGCGCGATTTCTACAAGGACTACAACACTGCCTTTCAGAAACACTGGCAAGCCGAGCACAACGAGAACATCACCGTGCAGATGTCTTTCGGTGGCTCGAGCAAACAGGCGCGTTCGGTGATTGATGGCTTGCCGGCTGACGTCATCACCATGAACATGGCGACCGACATCAACGCCCTCGCCGACAACGGCAAACTGGTCCCGGAAAACTGGGTCACCCGCCTGCCGAACAACAGTGCGCCGTTCACTTCGGCCACCGTGTTTATCGTGCGCAAAGGTAACCCGAAAGCCCTGAAAGACTGGCCGGACCTGCTCAAGGACGGCGTGCAGGTAATCGTGCCGAACCCGAAAACCTCCGGTAATGGCCGCTACACCTACCTGTCGGCCTGGGGCTACGTGCTGAAGAACGGCGGAGACGAGAACAAGGCCAAGGACTTCGTCGGCAAGCTGTTCAAACAGGCGCCGGTGCTCGACACCGGTGGCCGCGCCGCGACCACGACGTTCATGACCAACCAGATCGGCGACGTGCTGGTGACCTTCGAGAACGAAGCGGAAATGATCGCCCGCGAGTTTGGTCGCGATCAGTTCGAAGTGATCTACCCGAGCGTCTCTGCCGAAGCCGAACCACCCGTGTCGGTGGTCGACAAAGTGGTCGACAAGAAAGGCACCCGCGCTGCGGCGGATGAATACCTGAAGTACCTGTGGTCACCGGAAGGCCAGGAAATTGCCGCCGCCAACTACCTGCGTCCACGGGACCCGGCGGTGCTGGCGAAATACACTGACCGCTTCCCGAAAGTCGATTTCCTCTCGGTCGAGAAGACCTTCGGTGACTGGCGATCGGTGCAGAAGACCCACTTCAATGATGGTGGGGTTTTTGACCAGATTTATACCGGCCAGTAAGGCTTGAGTGACAACGAAAAAGGCGATCCTCTGCGGTCGCCTTTTTTGTGGAAGCCTGCCCCTCACCCCAGCCCTCTCCCGGAGGGAGAGGGGGCCGACCGAGGTGTCTGGCGTCAGACATCGACCTGAAATATCAAGTCGATTATGCAGTCGCCCAAGCAGTTTCAGCTCGGTGCACCTCTCAAGCATCGCCCAAGCAGTCCCCCTCTCCCTCTGGGAGTGTAGGGGGCCGACCGAGGTGTCTGGCGTCAGACATCGACCTGAAATATCGAGTCGATTATGCAGTCGCCCAAACAGTTTCAGGTCGGAGCACCTTTCAAGCATCCCCCAATCAGTCCCCTCTCCCTCTGGGAGAGGGTTAGGGTGAG
>NZ_QAIU01000405.1:0-3865 GCF_003061205.1 Pseudomonas sp. HMWF006 | reverse complement strand
ACCGGTTTCAAGCCGAGCTTCATCAGTTCGTAAGCGGCCACCAGGCCGGCGATACCCGCGCCGACAATCGCCACTTCCGCGCCGTGATGGTGTTCAGGAATGCTGCCGAGACCTGCCGGGTGTTCGATCCAGTCGTCGAAAGCGAAGGGAAAGTCCGGACCGAAAATGGTGACTGGCTTTTTACCGTCTGCAGGATGGCGATTGTTCTTGTTCATGGCTGACCTTGCTGGCGAACCGACGCTGAGTGCGCGTCTGAGTATAGGAAAAGATGCCAGCCATTCTAGGGAGCGTAGAACACGTTAATAAGACGCAAAGTGTCGTCGTTTTGCTAATTAACTGAACAATATGACGATTAGAGACTACACACCGACCAAAATATAGGAGCGAGCCTGCTCGCGAAGAGGCCTTGTAATCCACCCGAGAAGTCCGGACACAACCTTAAACCGGCTGCCCCCGATCAATCTTGCTACTCAAAATAATCGACGTCGTGGTCTTCTCCACCCCATCCACACTGCCAATCTGATCCAGCAACTGATCCAGCTGCTCCGGCGAATCCGTGCGCAACCACGCCACATAGTCAAATTCGCCACTCACCGCACACAACTGCTGCACCTGCGCCATCGCACTCAAGCGCCGCAACACCTCTTTGCCGGAACGCGGCTGCACCTTGATCCCGACATACGCCTGCAACCCGCCATCGACCACCCGCTGCCCCAGGCGCACGCCATACCCGGTGATCACTTTGGCCTTTTCCAGCCGCGCCAGCCGCGAAGTCACGGTGGTGCGCGCAATACCCAACTGCCGGGCGAGCATGGCCACGCTCTCGCGGGCGTTGATCTGCAGGGCGGCGATTAGCTGGCGGTCGATTTCATCAAGCACGGGCGGGCGGATGTCGGGCAAGGGAGGCTCCATGGGGCGCGAATCTTGGTGGAGCATGTTACAGCGTCAACCGACTGGATATGTAAGCCCCTTATCGTTGTCGGGGGCTGAACGCGGAAACGAAAAAGCCGCGCAATGCGCGGCTTTCAAATGTGGTGGGCCCACACGGACTTGAACCGTGGACCAAAGGATTATGAGTCCTCTGCTCTAACCAACTGAGCTATAGGCCCTCAGTAGGTCGCGGATTATAGCGACGGTTTCTCTGCTGTGCTATCCGAATAATCCGATACGGTTGCGCGAAGAAACGTCGCGGCGAACTCTTCCGGTGGCAGCGGCAGGCTGACGATGTAGCCCTGGATCTGTTCGCAGCCTTCGGCGGCGAGGAATTGTTGCTGGGCCTGGGTTTCGACGCCTTCGGCGATCACGGTGAATTGCATGCTCCGGCCCAGGGCGATGATCGCCCGCACAATCGCCGCGTCGTGGGGATCGTCCGGCAGGCCGCGGACGAACGACTGGTCGATCTTGAGGATGTCCAGCGGCAGGCGCTTGAGGTAGCTGAGTGAGGAATAGCCGGTGCCGAAGTCGTCGATGGCCAGTTGTACGCCGAGGCGTTTGAGTTGGTGCAGCACGGCCAGAGCCTCCTCGGCCTGACTCATGATGAAGTTCTCGGTAATCTCCAGTTGCAGTAAATCCGGCATCAGACGGTTGTCTTTGAGCAGTTGCTCAATGCGTCCGAGCAGATTTGGCTGGCGCAGCTGCGCACCGGCGAGGTTGACCGAGAGCGGGCCGAGGCTGTCGTAGACCTGGTTCCACTCGAACATCTGCCGGCACGCGGTCTCCAAGACCCAGTCGCCAATCTGCAGGATCATGCCGTTCTCTTCGGCCAGCGGGATGAAGTGCTCGGGCGGCACCTCGCCAAAGGTCGGGTGGCGCCAGCGAATCAGCGCTTCGGCGCCGACCAGTCGATGATCGTCGAGGCTGATTTTCGGCTGGTAGTAGAGGAGTAATTCATCGCGCTCGATGGCCCGGCGCAACTCGTGTTCCAGCGCCACGCGCTCGCTGGCCTGGGCGGTGAGGTCGCGGGTGTAGCTTTCGACGCGGTTGCGGCCCTTGGCCTTGGAGCGGTACATCGCCGCATCGGCGTTTTTCACCAGAGTGGCGACATCGCAACCGTCGCGCGGATACAGGCTGGTGCCGATGCTGGCGCTGATGAAGAACTCGTGTTCGCCGGCCTGGAACGGTGCGCCGAAGCAGTTGAGCAGTTTGGTGGCGATATGGTCGGCATCGCTGGCCTGGTGCAGGCCAGGCAGCAGGATGATGAATTCATCGCCCCCCAGACGGGCGACGGTGTCGATGTCGCGCAGCTGTTCTTTCAAACGCACCGCGATGCCCTTGAGCAGCAGGTCGCCGACCGGGTGACCGAGGCTGTCATTGATGTGCTTGAAGCGGTCGAGATCGAGAAACAGCACCGCGCCCTGACCGCCGTTTTCCTGCTGGCTGTTCAACGCGGTGAGCAGGCGACTTTCAAACAGGGTGCGGTTCGGCAGGCCGGTCAGCGGGTCGTGATGCGCCTGGTAATCGAGCTTGGCCTGGGCGTGCTTGAGGCTGGAAATATCGGCAAACACCGCGACGAAGTGGGTGATGAATTTGTCGCGATTGCGCACGGCGCTGATGGTCAGCCAGCTCGGATACAGCTCGCCGTTTTTACGCCGGTTGGAGATTTCGCCTTGCCAGTGTCCCTCGTCGGTCAACTGGTGCCACATCGCTGCATAAAACGCGCTGTCGTGCAGGCCGGAGGCGAGCAGGCGCGGTGTATGGCCGAGGGCTTCGCTTTCGCTGTAGCCAGTGATTTCGGTGAAGGCGCGATTGACTGCGCTGATGTGTTGCTGGGTGTCGGTGATCAACACGCCTTCGGCGGTGCTCTCGAACACGGTCGCAGCCTGTTGCAGTTTTTCCTGCATCAAATGACGTTCGGTGATATCGCGGGCGATGGTCAGCATGCAGTCTTCTTCGCCAATCGGCAGCGGTCGGCTGGACACTTCGCACAGGCGAATCTGCCCGTCGCTGCGGCGGATATGGCAGGTGAAGTCGCGGACGAAGCCGTCGCGGTGCAGCAGGTCGAGCATCTGCTTGCGTTCGTTGAGGTTGACCCAGATGCCCAGATCCAGCGCCGAGCGATCCACCGACATGGCGCTATTGAAACCGGTGATGCGACTGAAGCCTTCGTTGACCTCCAGCAGCAAGCCGTCGCTCTGGCGCGACAGCAGCAAACCGTCCGGCGAGGCATGGAAGGCCTTGGCGAACTTCTCTTCGGAAGTTTGCAGTTGTTGCTGGGTTTCCTTGAGCTGGGTGATGTCGCGCACCACGACCACGAGCGCCGGCGTGGTGTCGAGGTCGAACGGCTCGGCAGAGATCAGGCCGGTGAACACCTGGCCATTGTGGCGGCGAAAGGGCATCTCCAGGTTGCGGATGCTGCCGGCCTGCAATCGCTGCAACAACCCCGGCCCGACCCCGGGAATGCCCCAGATGTTGAGCTCGGTGGCGGTCTGGCCGATGACCTCTTCGGCTTTCAGGCCGATCTGTTCTTCAAAGGCTTCGTTGACCTCCAGCAGGCAGCCGTCCGACAGCCGTGCAATCACCAGAATGTCCGGGCATTGCTGGAACACCGAGGCGAACTTCTGCTCCGACAGGCGCAGGGCTTCTTCCGTGCGCTTGGTTTCGCTGATATCAATCATCAGGCCGCGCATCACGGGTTCATGGCCGTGCTCGATCAGGCTGACGATATCGCGTACCCACAGGCAGCGGCCGTCGGCGGTGATCACCCGGTAATCGAGGCTGTGATCGCGGCCGGCCAACACTTCGTGGTCGCAGAACGCTTGTGCGCGGGTCAGGTCCGCCGGGTGAATAATGTTGCGCCAGAACCCCGGGATCAGCCAATGGGACAGGGGATAACCGAGCAAATCTTCAGCGTGGGGCGACACATAGC
>NZ_QAIU01000404.1:0-2032 GCF_003061205.1 Pseudomonas sp. HMWF006 | reverse complement strand
GCTATATCCATCCCGCTGTGGTGGAAAAATTCATGCTCGGCGCACTGGCGCAACTCCCCCGTCCGCGAGTGCGCAAAGGGCTGCGCGCCGAAGAAGTGGCGTTGGCAATGTTTCTCGAGCAGATGAGCGAAATGACCGACGCGCCTTGATCCCCGCCCGGCAGTGCCAGCCGACGAGTTGATCTGCCTATTTTTTGCACGATCGCCGCAGCCTTCTATAGTTGATCTGACACGAATCAGCTGCGGTGACGCCATGGAAGACATTTTCGTCGTGAAGCGCTGCAACAAGATCATCATTCACGGTCGACGCGCCGGAGAAAGCCAGCATGATCCCGCCGAAGCCATTGGCTGGTTTCGTATCTGCGACACGCGCACGGGTGGCTTCATCGGCGATGGCTACGACAGGGAGCAAGACGCCAGGGTCGAATGCGAGCGCCTTAACGCAGCGAGTTCTCCACTACCGGTCCGCCAGTCTTCCGGCTGATGCCGATCACCGGCGGGTCTATACTGAAACCAGCTGAAGGAGCAGCACCCCAACGGCAGAAGGCTCGCGACTTGCGGGCTTTTTGCTGCCGCTCAGCGGTTTCATTGAACGGAGGTGTTCCATGTCCGAAAAAGAGTCCATCACCACCCTCCTCACCCTGCTCGACGCCCGGCAGGCCCGCCTCGCGGCCGCTTGCAAGGAGATCGCCGACTGGGTCGATCATCAAGGCGGACACCCCACCGCCCTGCGTATCCGCGATCGGCTGAACGACATCGAAAAGGATGCGCCGCTGATTCGCAATACACTGTCGGCCCTGAAGCCGGTTGATCGGCCGCTGCCACGGTTCAGATAACGACAAATCAGGTCATCGCGAGGGATGGTCATTATTGCCGGGCGGCCTTCTGCCCGGCAGTTGCTTGTGTGAGCCGAAAAGTTTCTTTTCACGAAGCCATCACATCGACCCGCTTACAGTGAATTCACTCCTTTAGAGATCACTTTCAACGCCCGCCCGCATGCGGGTGTTTTTTTGTCTGCGATTTGTCTCGCCGAACGCGCATGGCTGCCAGTTGTCAAACCATTACACGTCACTCAGGAGACGGTTCATGGTCATTCATTTCAGCGTCGACGGTCATCTGGCCTGCGGTCACAAAGGTCAGCAACTCTCAGCGAGCAAAGAACTCAATCGCGTGAAGTGCCGTAGCTGCCGCAATACCGATGCGTTCAAGCAGGCAAGAAAAGACCAACGCAATGCAGCACGGCGCACTGCCCGACAGGCAAAGAACACTCATGGCGCGGTTGATTGGCGCACACAATGGATTGAGCGGCTGACCGCAATGGCCGGGCTTCAGCGCCTGCCGCGAGGTTTCAGTGGACAGGCATTTGTTTAAAGCTACAAAAAAGCCCAGCTAAATAGCTGGGCTTTCGCTTAAAAAAATGGCGGCTGTCAGGCCAGTGAACGTACGCAACGCCAATAGGCACAATGAAAATTGCGAACGATCAGAAGTATCCATTAGCGGTAATCCATGGGCATCCGATCAAAATACCGCACTGGAAACAAACAAGGGCTTGCATCAGCTTTCGCCCGCAAACCCTTGATTAGATATGGTGCCCGAAGCCGGAATCGAACCGGCACGCCCTTACGAGCGGGGGATTTTAAGTCCCATGCGTCTACCAGTTTCGCCATTCGGGCGGTAGCGCGGTGTTGCTCTCTCCTACTTCGCAGTGGCAATCCTGACAGAGTGCACATGCAAGCAGCAGAGCGGGAAATATATACATCACTTCCCGGTGAAGCAAGTTCGCAATGGCCGTTTTCAAGACTAAATCTTGCTGCGCACTGCAAATAAAAAAGCTCCGTAAATCATGGATCTACGGAGCTTGTTTATAGTGGAGGCCGAGGTCGGAATCGAACCGGCGTAGGTGGATTTGCAATCCACTGCATAACCATTTTGCTACTCGGCCTCAAAGCATTTGCTGTCAGTAGCACAACAACAAACACGTACAAATTGGAGCGGGAAACGAGACTCGAACTCGCGACCCCGACCTTGGCAAG
>NZ_QAIU01000403.1:1935-4826 GCF_003061205.1 Pseudomonas sp. HMWF006 | reverse complement strand
TTTGCCGGTTGCTGCGGCATGTCCGGGACGTACGGACTTGAGGCGCGCAACCGGCAAACGTCGGCAGTGATTTATGAACAGTCGTGGGCACGGCAGATCGCTGAGCCGGCGCAAAAGGGCGAAGCGCTGGCCACCGGTTACTCATGCCGCAGCCAGGTCAAGCGCCAGTCGGATCAGGCGCTGCGCCATCCGTTGCAGGTGTTGCTGGAGGTGCTGCGTCGCTGAGCGGCTCGTCGTCCGGGGTGTTGTCCCAGATCAGCCGTGGATCGAAGCTCATTGCCGAGAGCATGGTGAACACCACGACCAGGCCGAAAAACAGGATGCCCGGTCGTGGCTCGATATCACCCAGCGCCTGAAACTTCACCAGCGCCGCGACCAGGGCGACCACCAGCACGTCGAGCATCGACCAATAGCCGATCAGCTCGACGAAACGGAACAGCTTCGAGCGCTCACGGCGCGCCCAGCCACTATCGCGTTGCACGGTGATCAGCAGCAGCGTCAGGGCGACGAACTTGATCCCCGGCACTGCGATACTGGCGATAAAGATGATCAGGGCGATGTCCCACGCGCCCCCCTCCCAGAACTCCAGCACGCCACTCATGATCGTGCTGTCGGCGCCGTTGCCGAGCATCACTGTGTTCATCACCGGCAGCAGGTTGGCCGGTACGTAAAACGCCAGCGCGGCGAACATGTACGCCCAGGTGCGGTTCAGCGAGTTGCTCTTGCGTCGATGCAGGGGGGCCTCGCAGCGCGGGCATTCGTGCGGCTCGTCGGTCATGTCGCAGGCCAGGCCGCAGCTGTGGCACAGACACAGGTTGAGTTCGCTGGCGGTCGGTGGTCGCTTCACAGGATGTCCCATAGATCACGAATGTCGCGGCCGGCGATGCGGATCATCATCAGGCTCAGCACGGCCAGCGCGAACAGACCGATGCCGGGCAGCACATCGAGCAGCCCGGCCAGTTTGAATACTGCGACCATTGCCCCCAGCAGACACACTTCAAGCATGCTCCACGGGCGCAGCGTTTCCAGCCAGCGCATGCACACCTTGAACCCCGGCGCGCGCCGGGAGGACAGGGCGAAACTCAACACCCAGATCAACAGCACCAGTTGAAACGCTGGGGCAATGATGATCGAAATCGCCGCCACCATCGCCATGAACGTGATCGGCCCCTGACTCAACGCCAGGACCGAGTCCCACAACGTTGCGCTGTTTTTCAGGCCCTTCATGCTGATGCTCATCACCGGATAGAAATTGGCGAACAGCCACAGCATCGACGCGGTGAACGACAGCGCCAGACGCTGTTCGACGGTCAGACCGTTATAGCGCTGCAACACGCCACCGCAGCGTACGCACAGGGTTTTCTGGTGTTTGGCGAGGGCGACTTTCTCGTACACGCAGTCGCAGTGCTCGCAGATGATCAGCTGTTCGGTGTTGACCATGGACAACGGGCCTTCAGGGCAGGAACCCGTTGACTATAGACGCTGATCCCCCGGTCATCGAACGCTTGCCCCATGCCCCTGCAGGAGCGGGGTGTCGCGGACGAAGTCGATGAAGGCCTTGAGCGGCGCCGGTACGTGCCGGCGGCTTGGGTAATACAGGTGCAGCCCCGGGTAATAGGGGCACCAGTCAGCCAGCACTTCAATCAGCCGGCCGGATGTCAGGTGCTCGCTGACCATGTTTTCGAACACATAGGCCAGCCCCAGTCCTTGCAAGGCCGGACCGACCATCAGGCTGACATCACCGAGGGTCAGCGGCCCGTTGACTTCGATGTCCTGAGCAATACCGCCGTGCTCGAACTCCCACCGATACATCGACCCGCTGGGGAACCGATGACGAATACACGGCAAATCATGCAAGTCCTCAGGTTTTTGCGGCGCCACATGACGTTGGAAAAAGACCGGTGAACCGACCACCACCGAACGCAGGGGCGGGCCAATCGGCAACGACACCATGTCCGCCTCCAGTCGATCGCCGAAGCGCACCCCGGCGTCAAAGCCACTGGCAACGATATCCAGTAATGCGTCGCTCTCGACCACTTCCAGGCGGATGTCCGGATACGCCAGCAAAAACTCACTGGCAATCGGCAGCACCACCAGTTCGCAGGCCTGACGCCCCGAGGTGATACGCAGGTTACCCGAGGGTTTGTCGCGAAAATGGTTGAGGTCTTCGAGAGCATCGTCGATGTCGCGGAACGCCGGTTTCAGCCGCGCGTACAGGCGCTCTCCAGCCTCGGTCAACGCCACGCTGCGGGTCGTACGATTGAACAGGCGCACGCCGAGGCGATTCTCCAGCGCTTTCACCGAATGGCTCAGGGCCGAAGGCGTCAGACCCAGCTCGATGGCGGCTTTGCTGAAATTCAACTGCTGCGCGGTGCACACGAAGACCGAAAGATCGGCCGCTGAAGGGGATTTCATCTGTGAATGCCTTTCACAAAGCCATGCAAATTTGTTGGGATTATCACATCAGTAGCACGCCCTTACAGTCGCAGCCTGGCATTTTTTTGAAAAGGAAGAGTTCATGACACCTGTCACTCAACTGCAAGGAGCGCGTAACAAGCGGTTGATCCTCGCGGCCGTCTGCCTGTCGGCACTGGTATTGCCCTTGAGTTTTACCGGTGGCGCGGTGGCAACCCCCGCCATTGGCCGTGATTTGGGCGGTAGCCCCGTCGCGCTGACGTGGATCACCAATGCCTTCATGTTGTCGTTCGGCAGCTTGTTGATGGCAGCGGGGGCGTTGGCCGATGTCTATGGGCGTAAACGCTTGTTCACCTTCGGCATGCTGCTGTTCACTGGCGCCTCGATTGCGCAAAGCCTGGCGCCTTCGGTGTTCTGGCTGGACGTGCTGCGCGGCGTTCAAGGTGTGGCGGGGGCGGCGGCGTTGGCCAGTGGTT